>PIVW01001256.1 GCA_003353825.1 Chloroflexota bacterium | reverse complement strand
ATGAATTCAAAGCCCATAGCGATGGCTGTTTGTGGGTCTGGTTCTGTCCCGTCAGAAGGTATTTCCTCCGGCCAATAGATGTATGTAGCTTCCTCTTTCCCGCTGCGCCACCTCTCTATGGCATCATTCAACAGCTTCGGCGTTTCGCCAATGTATGCCAACGGCGCCAAATAGAAATCATTGCCATCATGGATTGTGCCCCGCGTCTCCAGTGTACTCATCTTGCTATCTCCCACATACAGCAACCCTGTTTTGTCCAATATCGCCTTACTTCGTCTGTAATTGGGTAAGTACAGGGGGTCGTCGCTCTTTTCCCCAGAGACTACATCCACCGCTATCGGCAGGCCCAAGGGGTCTATGGTCGACATCATGGTTTTGAATTGCACTTCTGTTTTTCCGTTTTTGCTCCAACCCCGCTTGAACAGCTTATGTGTTTTCTCATCATGACTCACGCTGCCGCTCGTTGCATCCAAGCGCACAATCGTCGGCTCCGGCAACTCATACGCCCGCATCACATGACGTCCCACCTTCCTTTCTATCGTTTCCCAGTCTTCATCATCACTCAAATGCCTCAGCACATCAGCCAAACGATCATCTGTGAAATCCAGTTCTTCTATCCTTTCTCCCGTCAACCTGTCGAGTGTTTCCGGTAACAGCGTCACCCACTTTTGAACCACATTCATGCAGTGATTCCTTTCCTGCAGAATATGTATCAGCCAGATAATGATCGTCCAGCCTATACGCAGTCCTTGCCGATGCCCGTGCGGTTCTATCACCTCATCCACGATCGCTTGCAGTCCCATCTTCTGCATCAACCCAAACAGCAGCGGCAAATCGTCAATTTGTTCGGTCTGAATCGTCA
>PIVW01000564.1 GCA_003353825.1 Chloroflexota bacterium | reverse complement strand
TTGCTCTTGCGGGTTCATGATGACCTCTCTGATGATGTGGCGATTTTCAGAAAGGTTTGCTCATGAACCCGTTTCCGTCAAGTTTCGTCATACTCCCAGTTCAACTGCGGTGCTACCCAGAAAGTACTGCAACTAAACATTCTAGTAAATGTTATGGTGTTTTGAGGGGGATGATTCTTATTTATTATTTGGCTTCACGGGTTTGCAAAGCCTGTGAGGCCTAAATACAACGCTGCGCATTATCGAGCAGATGTGATGATTCGCGTAAACTCAATGATTCAAGCTCACTATATATCTGAGCCTATCGTGGAAAATCCGCATGTATGAACAAATATTCATCTGATTATTACCACAACTGCTGCTGCCAAACTGCTATTTCCCTATAATATCGTGTAACATGGGCTGAATTTCGATGAAATATTTGTAAGGAGTATGGTCAAATTTCATTTTTTACGCTATAATTGGGTCATTCATGAGTTGATCGTTAGTAAGACAACCTCAATCGTATCTTAGATGAGAAACTCGTTGATGCCAGCAATTTGAATATCGATAAGATTAGTAAGCGATATTCAGAGAGTTGGTAAATCCCCTTTTCCCCGCAAGGGAGATACATTCGAGCACCTGAGTGCATAATGTGTCGCCCATTTTAAATTGAGACTTCACCGACCGTAATGTTTTGGCCGGTAGCTCGTCTTCCCTTATAGAAAACAAAAAAGTGCCCGGGACGCGCTGGAAGCCCTGGCTCACATCAGATTGTAGGAGGCGCCAGATGCAAGTAACCTCACATTCCCCTGTAAGCCGCAAGCGCCTACGCGGACGTATCCGCTTATTCGCAATTATAACGCTTGCTCTGATGCTGCTATCTATGATAGTGGCAGCCAATTTGTCGGCATCTGTGGCAATTGCAGATGCCAAACCAGTCGTTGCAGTCGAATTAGCGGCCCCCACAGCAGAACTCGGCTGTGTTGAGGGGTCGAAAATCGACGATCTACATGTTGGCCTGCCCGACTGGGTGATCCACGCCAAACCTGCAGGTGAAGATGCACCCATTCTCATGGCCACGACGGATGGAGAAGGTAACTTCCGTTTTGATGATGTGCCGGTCGGGATGTGGACCTTCTGGGAAGAAATGCAGGAAGGTTGGATCCCAGTCACATCGCCACAATTCGATGCCGAAGTTCGTGCAGGGGATGAATGCACTCAGATTAGGTTCAAGAATCGCCAGGGTACACCCAGCCCCACGCCGATACCAACGATTCAACCGGCGACACGGATTCGTGGCTATGTACTAGAAGAAACCTGCGAAGGACGCATCCCTGTGGGCAATGTCACCCTAACAGCGTGGAGCAGCACCCTACCCGATGACCTGGATAACATCGAACAGATCCAACAGCCCGATCTGGGTGGTTTTTGGAACTTCGTGTTATTGCCCCCACCGGCGCCCTACTATCATGTGATACTCGATACACCACCCGGGTTGGAGATCATCCAAACCGAAGCGCCCGAAGGCGAGGTGGTAGACCCAGATCACATCAGATTCCCGGACCCCCAACTCGAAGTGTACATGGACAACCTTTTTGTCCTGCGCGATCCGGATCTCATTTGTGGAACACCAACACCAAGTCCCACGCCAACGGCGACACCGCTGCCCTATGGCTGCGTCGAAGGCCACAAAGTGGATGATCTTCACATCGGTCTGCCGGGGTGGGAGATCCGTGCCAAACCTTCCGATGCCAACACGCCGGAGTTGGTAACAACAACCAATGGCGTAGGTTACTTCCGCTTCGATGATCTCGATGTCGGGGACTGGACATTCTGGGAAACTATGCAAGCGGGCTGGGAAGCGGTGACCGATCCTCAATTTGAAGCGCCCGTTCCACCAGGACCTGAATGTATCTATATTCGCTTTAAAAATCGACAGATCGCGACACCAACACCGACCATCACCCCCACCCCTACCTTCACACCCACCCACACCTTTACACCTACCCCTACCTTCACCCCCACCCCTACCTTTACACCTACCCCCACCCTTACACTTACCCCCACCCTTACACTTACCCCCACCTTTACACTTACCCCAACCTTCACCCTAACACCAACGCATACACCTACCATTACCAACACCCCGCTGCCACGACTCTACCTGCCGCTAATCATGGTGCCGGGTGGCGTCTGTGAAGTTCAGGGCCGTTTACAGGCTACGGTTTGGGGTACCTTCTACGATTTCTCCATAACCCCAGATGGTAATGTGAAATCGATTCGTCCACTACCGTGGCAGTATCCAACCGTGTTCCATGTCGTTGGCTACGAAGGTCCGACGCTTTGGACGCAGTATCAACCCTTCTACAACAAACAGATAGGAGGCTATGAGTTCGTCTATCCTGGCGGCTATGCCGGAGAAGAGTTCAGTCTGTTCCTACAGACAGACTGCGGCATCATTGCAGTAGAAACTGAGATCGATGATCCGACGCCTACGCCTACGCCGGATACGCCACCGCAAACACCTACCCCTACGCCGGATACACCACCGCAAACACCTACCCCTGATGCTGGCTGGGTGACGATTGTCGAGGAAGGATTTGAAGATGAGCTATCCGCAGCGTGGCTGGCTGAAGGTGATCCTACCTGGGGCGCAACAGACTGTCGAAGCGCCGCAGGGGATAGCAGTGCATGGCTAGCAGCAGCAGGAAAGAGCGCCGCACAGGCCTGCGAAGAGAATTACCCCGATAGTACGGAATCTTGGCTGATTTACGGCCCCTTCGACCTCAGCGATGCAAACGAAGCCGCAGTAGTCTTTGATTTCTGGCTACAAAGTGAAGACGGCTACGATTACTTCGAATGGATGGCTTCGACCGACTTTAGTATGTTCTACGGACAGAAACGCAGCGGAGATTCTGAGGGCTGGCAGGCCAAGACATTCGACCTCAGCGACGTGTATGGCACGGGTGATCTTCGTGGTGAATCACAGGTTTGGTTTGCCTTGGTCTTCTCCAGTGATGGAAACGTAAACGAGCAAGGTGTGTTTGTAGACAACATCGTGATTCGAAAACTGATCGGTGCAGACACAACTCCAGACCTCTTGCCTTCTACAATCGACGTTGAAGATAATGTGCAGTCCGCTGTCAGACAACTGAAATAGAGCAAGTTCAATCCCCCCTCTCTACAAATACTTAGGCACGCTTCTGTGAGAAAATGAGTATACTTACGATATTGAGGTTGCTTTGTATCGACACAACATCGCCTGACCAGGAATTTCCCCTCTGTTCTGCCGATGTACAAACGTAATGTTTAGGTATTTAGTGGGCCATTTCCGCGGCCTCACTACCAACCACAGAGTCGAAGGAGAAAAAGGATGCAAACGTTAAGCGATCGTACGAACCAGATCAGTGTACGTCTCCACAGGTTGGTGATCAGCGCTGGTATATTAGTATTTATCGTGTCTATGCTAATACTTGGCCTCACCTTACCAATCGCGGCAAGCGGAGCTGCTGAAGTAGCTATCCAAACCGAATACGTAGCGTCTGGTGCGGCACGGCCTAGTCAA
>PIVW01001255.1 GCA_003353825.1 Chloroflexota bacterium | reverse complement strand
CTGGCTGGGTGCACGCGACGGATAATCTGTAGGGCCGTCGGTAGGGGCCGCAGTCGGGAAATGGGTTGGTTTGGCAGTAGGCGCAGTTGTGGGTCCGTCGGTGGGCGAAAAGGAGGGGATGTCGGTAGGTGATGGCGTGGGATCATCCGAAGGAGACTCGCAAATCTCTGCTTTTAATAAGTAGGTCTGATGGGAGGCCGGATGCGTTTCGAACATGTCTTGATTGATATCGGTATAACTAAATATTCGGCTGAGATCATCACGCACTAAACACTCGTTGGTCTGCTCGGTGACGCCATAATTCGTATTGGTGCCGATGTTCACGGCGATGACGTCTACGCGGTTACGGTTTTTATGCAATTCGTCTTGCATACTGCAAGCATTATTATTGTGCGCACAATTCGACAGTAAAATGATTTTCTTCTCGCGTTCGTATAATATATCGCCAGAATCGTCAAACTCGACCAATGCGCGCTGTATACACTCTCTCCGCGGTACACTATTAATGGGCGAGTACGCGTTTCTATGTTCAATCATTTCATAAAACGCTTTCATATCTTGCTTCGATGGCTGTTCATCGTTTGGATTGATATTATTTACATTCCACACCGGATCGTCCAAGCCCACTACGACATAATCATCCGGATTGGCTTGATACTGACAGTCGAAATAGGCCACTCTCGGAGTAGTATGACTCTTCACCATCTGCACCACATTGGATAGATATTTCTGCTGTGCGCGTTGCTCCGCACCCGATAATCCGCACGAACCGTCCACAATAAATACCAAATCGAAATCTGGCTGTGGCTGACACGAGGCATAGATGGGAGCACTGGTCGGCGAATCCGTCGGTGCCGAGGTA
>PIVW01001254.1 GCA_003353825.1 Chloroflexota bacterium | reverse complement strand
TGGTCAATACTAAGGAAGATAGTGCGAAGCCCCTCAAGGATATGGAGCCGGGAAAGGATCTTTTCTAAACGGAAACTCAGGCGGCGAGTAACCGTTTTAGCTCTGAACTCAAGCCACTCGGTGAGCATAGGAAGGAGCCCCTTCACCTGAGGCCTGCCGTCAAGGCCAATGACGTTCATGTTTACCCGATAATTCCGCTCCAGGTCAGTGGTGGCAAAGAGGTGATTCATAAGCGCCTCCTTGTCAACCATCTCCGAGCGGGGTACGATCACTAATCGGGTGGGTTCCTCATGGTCAGATTCGTCCCTGAGATCCGCTACCATGGGGAGTTTCTTGGATTGCATCTGGGCAGCGATCTGCTCGAGAATCTTGGCGCCGGACACATGATGGGAAAGAGCGGTAATGACTATGTCACCATTTTTGATATCATAAACCGCCCGCATCTTGACGCTGCCACTGCCGGTGACGTAGATCTTCCGTATAGCGCTGGGGTGGGTAACAATCTCTGCCGCGGTGGGGTAGTCTGGCCCCTTAACAATTTTGATAATATCATCAATGCTGGCCTTGGGATTATCAAGAAGATGAATGCACGCCTCGGCCACCTCCACGAGATTATGCGGGGGGACATCTGTTGCCATCCCCACAGCGATCCCTGTGGTCCCGTTGAGGAGGATATTAGGCAATCGTGTGGGGAGGATCGATGGCTCCTCCAGAGTCGCATCAAAATTGGGAATCCAGTCCACAGTTCCCTGCCCCACTTCGCTGAGGAGTATTTCGGCGTAGCGAGAGAGGCGGGACTCGGTATACCGCATTGCGGCAAAGGACTTGGGATCGTCGGGAGCGCCCCAGTTACCCTGCCCGTC
>PIVW01000563.1 GCA_003353825.1 Chloroflexota bacterium | reverse complement strand
TTTCGCGTGACGAACACGAATCTCGGCCGATGGCACCACTACATCTCGTGGTTAGCGATGTCAGACGCCCAGATAAAGGGCGGTAAAAATCAGCACCACGCGAAATCCCAGAGAACCAAGATAGTTTAGTAGCACACATGCTTCATGTCAACTGCCCCAACGGGGCCTCATTTTCCCAGCGCAGTCTGGGAACAATTGCTAGCTGCTATTGAGGAAGGGAGACAGGCCTATGGTGAAGCTCAACGGTCAATCTCAGCGGCGGTGCATGCTTTTGCCGTGGAAGATAACCAAGCACAGAGTTCAGAGCAGGTAGAGAAGCGTCTGCAAGAACAGGCACAGCACTTTGAACAAATCGCACAAGAGCAGTCTGTGAAAGACAACAAGGATGCGGCAGGCAAGTTCAGGCGACAAATTGAAGATATGGTCTGCATTGTGGATGCCTGGTGGCTGTGGACAAAGAAAAGTCTTGGGAGCACTATCGGGGCAGAGTTTATCAATTGGCTACTACATGTCCTGTTAGGCCGTTCCCAGTATTCACATCCCCAATACAGGCCACGAATTCCTACGTTGACCATGGTGTACTTGCCTGTGCCGAGGATACAAAGAGGGATTTGTTTTCTTGGAGCAGCCTTACCGCTCATTTACTGGCACCATCAGTGCCAGTAAACGCAAAACCCTGAAATAAAGAAATTGTATGTACAAGCTTGGCAGAAGGCCCAAATTGCTTTTGCAGAGCACCCCCTAACACAGACTATGTCAAAACAGGACCTGGATCGCTGGCATAGTTGGGGAGAATGGGCCAGCGGCAATTTCCACCGCGCTTCTTCGGCTGTGGAAGGAAGAAACGACTCCCTCTCTCAAAGCTACCACAATGGTCGAGGCCTGACCAACCGCCGCTTGAGCGCTTTGACCGTCATTCATAATTACGACACTAGATGTCGCCACAGCAGCACGCCGGCTGAACGGCTATATAAAGCACAATTCCCTGATTTGTTTGATTGGCTACTCGGTCAAATGGGGGCTTTGCCCCTCCCTCGCAAAGCCCGCCACCCACCCTTTGCAATCCTCTACTCGCCGGCGTTGTCTCGGCTTAAGTGGATAGCCCACACAGGTGTAATGCAGACACGATTGTCGTCGATCCGCAAGTCGCTAACACGCGCGCCATCCGTGCTTATGAGAAAGCGGGCTTCAGAAAGGTATATATCCTCGCCAACCATGAGCATCATGAGGGTGCCTATCGTGACAACTGGCTTATGGTTCGGAAACGAGTTGGTTGATGTTACAGTTATCTCAGATATCTTCAATTTTTTCAGTCTTACTCTACACCACTTCTCTTCACCCCATGATCATCCGCCCTGCCGCCGAGCCTGATGTCGCTTTCATTTGTGCCCTGGTTAATGGTTTCGCCGACCAGAACCTGATGCTTCATCGCACGCCCGCGCAAGTGCATCTGGTGCTGGGAGATTTTCTGGTGGTCGAGGAACAGGGACAGATAGTGGGGTGTGGCTATCTCGGTTACCTGAGCCCCGATTTGGTGGAGATACGGTCATTGGCTGTACATCAAAGCCAACATGGCAAGGGCCTCGGTGGCCAGATTGTAGAGTCATTATCAGAACTGGCACGCGCTCGCGGAATTTCACAAGTTTGTGCGCTAACGTTGGCCCCTGATTTCTTCGTACGGCATGGATTTGTACACGTCGACCGCTGGTCCATCAGTCCTAAGATCTGGGGAGAATGTGTATACTGCCCGAAGTTTCATGCTTGTGATGAGATCGCCCTGCTAAAAAAGATATAATGTCTCAACTGGATCTCAAATGATCCACGCAAAACGTATTGCGTGTTGCGTGTTGCGTGGGTATCAACTGAGTCGTCCTGATATAAGTTTACAGACACCACTGGAGGATTCGTGATGGATGTAGTGATTCGTCCCTACCGTAACTCAGATCAAAAACAGATACTCACTCTCTGGCAGCGTTGCGATCCTACCCGGCCATGGAACGGCCCCGGGCTGGATATCGAACGCAAACTCAGGGTGAATCCCGAGTTATTCCTGGTGAGGGAGATAGATGAAAAACTCATTGCCTGTGTGATGGGTGGGTATGAAGGCCATCGCGGCTGGATCAATTACTTGGCGGTCGATCCTGACTATCGGCAACAGGGCATTGGCAGACGTATGATGGAGGCTATCGAAAAAGCGATCGCCGCTCTGGGCTGCCCCAAAATTAACCTGCAAGTGCGCACATCCAATGTCAACGTCATCGAATTCTACAAGAGTATCGGTTACAGATTGGACGACGTTGTAGGCATGGGTAAGCGTTTGCTGATAGATGAGGAATATGTACACATCGGCGAAGGGCATTACGAGCGCACAGAGCAGGTGATTGCGGCACTGTTAAACGAATGATGTGATGCAAACAGAACGTAATGAGACCCTCAGTGCTTGGAGATCCTGGGGGTCTCACCATAACTAAGCCTTCGCGATCTTCACCGCACAAACCTTGAACTCAGGTATCTTAGCCTGGGGATCGAGTGCCGGATTCGTGAGGAAGTTGGCGGCGGATTCCGCGAAGTGGAAGGTAGAGAAGATCAGGCCGGGTTCCACGCGGTCAGTGACTTCGGCCTTGGCCAGGATCTCACCCCGCCGCGAGGCCACTTTCATCAGTTCACCGTCGCCAATGTCCGCCTGGGACGCGTCTTTGGGGTGGATTTCCACCAGCGCTTCGGGGTACATCGCTTCCAGGCCCTGAGCGCGGTGTGTCATCTCGCCACCATGCCAATGATAGATTACACGGCCGGTGGTGAGCATGAGTGGATAGTCGTCGTCTGGCAACTCGTTTGGGGGCACATGATCCACCGCTGCAAAACGCCCCCGACCACGGCTGAATTTGTCTTTGTGTAAAATAGGCGTGCCAGGGTGATGTTTATCCAGCACTGGCCATTGCAAAACGTCTCCCCGTTCCAAGCGACGGTAGGTCACACCGGCATAGATGGGCGAAAGATAGTTGATCTCATCCATCACATCTTGCGGGGAGCGATAATCCCAGTCGGCATAACGCGCATCCGGATCGGGCTCGGTCGCGCCCAAGGCGAGCATGCGCTTGGCCAGTTGGATGATGATCCAGTCGTCGGGTTTGGCCTCGCCAGGCGGCTCAACCGCCTTGCGCACGCGTTGGATACGGCGCTCGGTGTTGGTGAAGGTGCCCTCCTTCTCGGCAAAGGCCGCCGCCGGCAGGATCACATCGGCGAATTGGCCGGTCTCCGTGAAAAAGAGGTCTTGCAAAACGATGAATTCTGTTTTTTGCAAGGAATAGCGCACATGGTTGAGATCTGGATCGCTGACCATGGGGTTCTCGCCAATCACGTACAGGCAGCGTACCTGGCCCTCCTCCGCGGCGTTGAGCATCTCGGTGACGGTTAGACCCAGGCTGTTGGGCAACTCTGCGCCCCAGGCTCGATCGAATTTCTCCCGTACCGCGTCGTCAGTCACGCGCTGGTAGCCGGGGAAGACATTAGGTAATCCGCCTAGATCGCAGGCACCCTGCACATTATTCTG
>PIVW01001253.1 GCA_003353825.1 Chloroflexota bacterium | reverse complement strand
TTTGCAGGAACATTAAAATAACCCTTGCCAAAAGGGAGCCGTCCACACATGACCCAATGTATGGACCGGCTGCTGTTTGCAAGAAAGAATTTGCTGGATATCGGAAGTCGCTGATATGTATCCGGCCTGTTTGATCGGCACGCGGGCCGTGGCCTTGATGGGAGTACGCACGCACCTTTGGTCTCATTAGCGGACAGGTCAGCCCTTGATATTTGAGCGACCATTTGGGTCAACAGACTCTGGGTGCGCATCTTAATCCGTTCCATGCAATATTTCTCACTCGCGTATTGGGTCCGGGGTCGTTTGGTTTAGACGGCTTTGATCTCATCTGTGTTGGTGTCGAAGTCTTTCTGGTTGGCCAGAACGCTCCATGCGATACGGGCCAGCTTGTTGGCCAGGGCTGTGGCGAGCTTGTTTCGATGGAGCCGAGTTGCCGCCTCGGTCAACCAAGGCCCGAAGCTGAACTTCTGCCAGTTGTTGGGGCGCATCAAAATGACGTGCGCCGCCTGAATGAACAGGGTTCGCAGGTACTTGCTGCCGCGCTTGGATATCCTGCCAAGAACCGTTTTACCGCCCGTGCTGTATTGGCGTGGGACGAGGCCGAGCCAGGCCCCAAAATCACGTCCCCTACCAAAAGCGTCACCCGTTCCTATGGCGGCCACCATCGCCGTCGATATAATCGGCCCGATCCCGGGAACGCTCATCAGCCGTTGGCAATTTTCTTCACTCTTGCTGATCATCTCGATCTCGATGGTGATGGTCTCGATACGCTCGTCGAGTTCCTGCCAATCTGCATTGAGGCCAACAATCAGATCGTTCATGCGTGGAGATATTTCGTCTTTGCGATTTTCCAGGATTGCAAAA
>PIVW01000562.1 GCA_003353825.1 Chloroflexota bacterium | reverse complement strand
TCCGGGGCTTTGTTATCGCCTAATCTTTGTGCGTCCTGGGCTAGTGGGGCCATCGTGCAGATTTTGCGACAAGGGAAAGAAATGTCCTGCACCTGAACGAGATCGACGAAGATTTTTTTGAACAGGGGATAATGCGGCTCATGCCAAAACGTACCAATCAGGCCACAGGCAGTGAGCTATTCATCGTCGATAACAGCGAGGAGGGCTGGAATAGCCCTTCGCTATCTTCGTGACTGGTGCCTATCTTCCCGTTTTTCGATATATTACAATAAATGCACATACCATAAGGGGCGTGACAGCGCCAAGCAAAATTTTATTTAGCAAAGAGATCGCCGATTATTCGTTTTATTTTAACTAATAAATGTTAGGGGTAAAAATAATAATGGCAACGCCAAATTCACACCAGCTTGCCGCTATTGAGGCTACTGATGGACCAGTCCTTATTATTGCCGGGCCTGGGTCGGGCAAAACGTTCACATTAGTTGAACGAATAGTTAATTTAATTGTTAATCATGACGCTTCAGCCGAATCGCTGTTTGTGGTTACGTTCACCGATAAGGCTGCCCGCGAACTTACCACCCGTGTTTCCAATCGGCTTCTTGAACTGGACATCACGTTCAATTTGAATGAGATGTACCTTGGTACTTTTCATTCCATATGCCTGCGGTTTCTCAAGGAATATCGTGAGTACACGCGCCTCAAGCGCAGCTTTACGCTGTTTGATCAGTTCGACCAGCAATATTTCCTCTATCAGCGGCTTAAAGAGTTCAAGGATATTGAGAACGTAGAGCTTGTTATCGGCAAGGACCAGTCCGGTCGTTGGTATCAGTCGAGCTTGCTTACCAAGTGGCTGAACAAGGCGTGTGAAGAGGCTTTGGATATCGAAGCCCTGAAGAATGCCGATGAGGCGGAGATATGCGCCCTTGGCCATTGCTTCGAGAAATATCAGCAACTTCTTTTGGAGAACAACAGCCTTGATTTTTCCGGCATTCAATATGAAACGCTGCGGCTATTTCAGGATAACCCGGCGGTGCTGGAGGAGGTTAGCTCTAAGATCACGCATTTGATGGTCGATGAGTATCAGGACACCAACACCATACAGGAGAGCATCCTGTTCCTGCTGGCCGGGAAGAGCCAGAATCTTTGTGTTGTGGGCGATGACGATCAGGGTTTGTATCGGTTTCGCGGCGCGACGATCCGCAATATTCTGGAGTTCCCGGAGAACTTCCCCGCCGGGCAGTGCAAGCAGGAACGGCTGGTAACGAATTACCGATCACACCCCGGAATTATTGATTTTTACAATGGCTGGATTGCCAACGAGGAATGGTCGAACGGCGAGAAGACGTTTCGCTTTGATAAGGCGATCACGGCGCAGGAGGGGACGTTCCCGGACACGCCGGCTGTCGCCAAGCTAACGCAATCCGGCGATATTGAATTCCATGACGAGGCATTTAACTTTTTGATGGCGCTGAAAGAGTCCGGCCAGCTATCGGACTGGAATCAGGTCGCCTTTCTTTTCCGTTCGGTCAAGAGCGACAAGGTTCTGAACCTTGCCCGTCACCTTGAGGAACGGGGGATTCCGGTTTATTCGCCGCGCTCCAACCTGTTTTTCGAGCGTGAAGAAATCCGGCTGATGATCGGTGCCTTGATATTCCTGTTTCCGCAGTTCAGCGAAGTGCGTAAAACCCCGTCCGGCTATGAGATGGCGATCTGGGATTATTTTGATGACCAGTGCTTTGCGCCGTTTATCACGGAGCTTCGCAAGCCGGAGAACGCTCGCTTGCTTGAGTGGGCGCGACCATTGGCCAAGACGCACCTGAACCTTACGCAAAAAACGGTCTATTCGTTCGCGGGCCTGTTTTATCAGATACTCCAGTTCCCGCTTTTCAGCCGCTATTTTGATGACGAGCAACTGGACGGCGTGGACAAGGGCCGGGCTGCGCGGAACCTTGCGCTGTTTTCTCAGCTTTTGGTTAAATACGAGTACCTGCATTTCATCAGCGTGCTCGACCCAAAATACCTCGACCGTAATATCCGTGATCTGTTTAACCAGTTCCTGAAATTTCTTTATGAGGGCGGGATTAACGAATATGAGGACGAGAGCGAGTACGCGCCCAGCGGCTGCGTTTCGTTCCTTACCATCCACCAGTCCAAGGGGCTAGAATTCCCGGTCGTTATTTGCGGATCGCTTGAGGCGGTGCCGAGGAAGCAGTGGAACGATATTGACCTGACGTTAGAGAAATACCTTTCCAAGCCGCCGTTTGAACCTATCGACTTGACCAAGTTTTATGATTTCAGGCGGCTGTTCTATACGGCGTTCTCCCGTGCGCAGAACTTGCTTGTGCTGGCGACCGAAGAGAAGACGGGCCGGGGCCGTTCGCCATCTAAATATTTCGAGGATTATTTTGGCGCGTTGCCAAGCTGGCGCGATCCGGCGTTCAGGCCGGAGCTTATCGACTTTGAGAACGTCAAAGAGATCAATTTGAAGAAGGAATATTCCTTCACGTCACATATTACACTGTTTGAGAACTGCGCCGAGCAATATCGGTTCTTCAAAGAGCTTGAGTTTATGCCGATCAGGGCCGGGGCGCAGTTATTTGGTACACTGGTTCACCAAACCATTGAGGATGTGCACAAGGCCGTTCTGCGCGGCGAAGAGAGCAAGGTAACGGGCGAGCAGATAGAGGTGTGGTTTAACAGCAATTATCACTATCTTTCCAAGCGAGAGCGCCAATACCTTGCCCCGCAGACGCAGAAGGCGGCGCTGAACCACGTGACCCGGTATGTGGATCGGGAACGTAGCCAGTTTGACCGTTTGCAAGAGGCCGAGGTCGATATTTCGCTGGTCAAGGCATCGTATATCCTCAAAGGCAGCGTAGACCTTATCAGGGGGGAGCATGGCACGGTTGAGGTCATCGACTTCAAATCGGAAAAAAAGCCGGACATGGAAAAAGACCGGGAGCGGCTGAAACAGTACCAGCGCCAGCTTGAGGTCTATGCTCACCTGGTTGAGGAACGAACGGGCCATAAGGTCAGCAAGACCCACCTTTATTATACGGGTGCGGAGGGCGAAAACCCGTATATCAGCTTCGATAAGGACGGCAAGTCTATCGACAAGACCGTTGCCGCCTTTGATGGGGTGGTGAACAAAATTGAGACCAAGGATTATGGAATGCGTGAACGTCCGGCAAAATCGTGCGAGAACTGTGACATGCGCGCCTATTGCGATATGAAAAACTGGAAATTTAAAGACGGGGTTAGCTTATGAGCAACAAGCAAAAAAATCTGGAACTGGGCGAAAAGCAACCACAAGACAGCGTGGAAGGCTACAAGTTCCAGCCGATCAAGGGCTACCCCATGCTCAACTGGCGCGGCAAGCGACCGTTCACGTCCACCCAGTTCTACCCGGCCCAGCTTAAGGAAACCTACGGCGAAGAGGTCGATGGCTGGCGCAACAAGATTTTCTGGGGCGATAACCTTCAGGTGATGAGCCATCTTTTGAAGGCGTTCAGAGGGAAGGTCGATTTGATCTATATCGACCCGCCGTTTGACTCGAA
>PIVW01000561.1 GCA_003353825.1 Chloroflexota bacterium | reverse complement strand
AAATATTTAAAAAATTTTTAGGTAGATCTATGCTTAGATCTGCGTGTTGCAAAGCTGAAACAAAGCTTTATGGTCACGATGAGACCGACAATCTGCGTATCTTGCCGGGCAGCTTGCAAAGATACTTTCGATGTTGTATTTTCATGATGCCAGTATAATACAATCCGTAATTGCCAACCGGCCAACCCAATCACGGATCCCATTATACTGTCACTGAAATATCAGTGTGAGTGTTGGCGGTGTATTATGCTTCGTGTGATGCTGTATTGAATTGCGTGCCAACACTAGTTGCTTGTGCATATTATGACTAAACCTCCCACTCATTCGTGGGTAAGTATGAAGAGAAGAGTGCGTGTGGGAATCGCGAAGGATCGCTGTTTCCCCTTTAGCGGCACGCTGGCGGTGCAAGAGGAATTCTCACACAATACCCTTCTCCACATACTCATGCTTGCGAGAGTATGGCGGTACGCACTTTGCATTCCCCTTCCTGCGCAAATTTCTGCAAGGATCCATTAATGCGAGGCAGGAAAGTGTTTGTTGAGAACATGCACATTTGCGCTTTAGCTTCGTCGAATATTTTGCCCGGTATCTCCATATTGGCATGAGATAAGGCATCGGCAATGATGTTGTCTTCTGATGCAATGTGTTCAAGCCGAACGAACACCCCATAGACCTCCTCCACTTCTTGCACAATGGCAAGAGAAGCGCGCATAGATGGAGTATGTGCTCTGCGAGATTCAAGTACATCCACTGCACTTTGGTTGTCACATCGCATGAATAACTGCGGATTGCCCGATTGCCCCAATGCTTTCCATTTCTCCTGAATGGTTTCTTCATGCGTTTCCATTGTGACAATGATCTGCAAGGCGACTGTGAGAAGTTCGAGAGGTGATATAGATATCTTCTCGCCATCCGTTTCCTTATTCTTTGAGCGCTGTATGGCCGCAATGGTTTCTGAATCCCATAAGCCATAGGCTACCATGTTGCCAGAGTGCGTACCCCACCCATCGGTGGTTGAGGCATCGGAGGCCCCTACCGATCCCATGTGCAAGTATGTGGGATTGCGCACCAGCGCTAACACTTTTCCTTCCTTGAGGTCGTCGAGGGTTCGTGTGGTTTCCTCTATGAAACTCCCGGACACGAAGGCATGCGTTGAGTGCGCGCGACGCGCATGCGCCATGGCACGGTGCGCTGGCAGAGCGCAGCCCGGCCCCTTCACATGGAAATTGGCACACCATTCAAGGCGACCTTCCAATGACCTGCACCTGTCCAGCGCTGGCTCCTCGCCCTTCGCCCTTGCCTCGTTGAGATGGGTCAGATCATTGCTTAGCGCCACCATTGCTGTTTCCGCCGGCCCCAGCGACCCCCATGGAAACTCAACGGTGCGCTCCAGGTTGAAGTCTCCTCCGAGTGCAACAAATCTGGTAGCAAATTCACCCTCCTTAGGACTGCAGTCCGCGCCCAGTCGGTCAAATGTGCCGTGGAGTGATTTGTTCACAAATGCTCCAAACGGCTTCGGCGTGATAGTGGGTGTATCATCTTGGAAGGTGTTTAGACTCCACGGGACAGCCTGCCGTTCGTCCCCGTTAAAGTGCCGCAACCGGGCATCCCGCCATTCGAGGAATCCCGGCATCCACGGGGCATCCGCATTCTCTTCCAGGAACGCTGGTAATCCATCCATCAGGTCCCGCTCAGCTATTGCAATGGCCAGGAAGGAGGTGCGCTGGCCCGCCTTGGAGCTGCCCGCGGTCCCCATGGTGAGCCGCACATCCGTGAGATATTTCCCCTGCCATGATGCCCCCACCTGCCACTGATCCATGGTGCAGATGGCTAACTGGCGAAACCACGTTAGGAAATCATATGTTTTGCCCTCCAATGGGATATGCTCCCCCGCCGCGATGCTCATAGCTACCGCCAGCGCTTGCATAGGTAAGACCGCGTTTGCTATGATGCTGAGCGAGCTGTAGCTGAATTCTGGACTGTCTTCCATGTAGTGTTTGTTGGGACCTAGCAACTTTTCCTCTCCATCGATACCTGTGTACCGTTGTTTGTTGCCATCAAGAGTCGCGTCCGCTACCCGGCGCCATCCCCTAGGTGCGATCTTTCCATCTTTCACCGTGGGTTTAATAACCAGGAATTGTGGCATCAGCGCAAACGGCAGCGTGCGCGGGAAGTCGGATGACAGCATCCACCCTTGTTCGACTTCTGTGCTGATTGCTTCGCTCATTTTCATGGTGTACTCCTCAGGGTTGAGATATTCCGTTGCCGCCTCATAATTGGGTGTGACTGAGCACAGCATGGCGGGCTCTGAATTGTAGCGCCATCCGTAAGTCAGGGACCACACCGCCTCGAGGTCTTCAAAGCCTATTCCCGTGGCGCCCCTCTTCCACGCTTTTACTTTGAAGCTTGTATCATTGCCTATTGGTTCGAGACCGCGAAGGTGGGGCCTCCCCTCTTCATCCACGTATACGGTCCGCCCGAGTGCGAAGACCGCCCGCAGCGTTGGCCCGTAGTTTGCCGCATCCAAAACAACGGCTCTGCCTCCCGTTGCGCACCCTGCCGCATCCGATGCGGCCGAGTTCGCCATTGCTTCAGATATCACCCCTATGGGGTCGTATTCGTCACTGCTCACCATGAGCGTGGTCCACGATTTGTGCTTTTCGATTTCCGCGCTCAGGGCTTTGATCTCCTCAGAGTCGGGTGGATGTCTCGGCTTCTTGGAGACAACCGTCGGACGCACCGGCAAGGGTGCGAGCTCCGGCGCTGTGGAGGGCGCATCTTCCATGGGCAGCATGTGTGTACCCGCATCCCGTGCATGCTTGTCCCTGTGTCTGCTCGTAGCCGGAAATCCGGATGTATTCTCGCATTCTATCCAGGTGTTGAAGACCTGGCCACTTCCGAGTTGCTGCAACATTTCGTCATAGCAGGAGATGCTCACCCGCAGCGGCTGCACTGTTTCTAAACGTTCCTCCACCTTTTCGGGTTGCGGTCCATATGCCTGAGGTTTCGCTGGCGCCGCGGCATTGTAGACGCGGCGCTGTGTGAGGCGTCGGTGCGTCGATGCACTCGTGTATTCAGGCAGAATGGCCCCCGCGGATGCCATTACAGCTAGGAGACCGAGGCTAGCAAGCCACATTGCTCACCTATGCTGTTCTCTTTCCCGCTGACGTTGCCGGAGGCCCCGACTGCCGAATTTTCTATTCGCTGTGATTGCAAATAGTTGGTGACTTGCCCGAGTCTTCTATTCGCTGTGATTCCAAATAGTTAGCGAATCGCCCGATCATCAATTTTCTGTGATTTCCTTCGATTGGTCCTTTTGCTGTCCAACACCAACCGCGATTGGCTCCGACGATATCCAATCGCCTCTGTACCTTGATGTGGCCGTTAGCCGTTCCAAGAAGAAGGGCTGGTTTGCACCATAATGAAGCGTGCCCTCATCTTCTCCGACGCTGCTATGGATGCTCGCGTCTTTCCGCCCCGCACCGTCGCCACCGTTGCACTCGGTCCAGCTGCATTACGCCGCTGCGCGGGTCGCCTCCAAGAGCTGGTGCCAGAGC
>PIVW01000094.1 GCA_003353825.1 Chloroflexota bacterium | reverse complement strand
CCGGCACAGTTACTAACGAACGGCAATTGATGTCGCCCTACTGCATATGGGCGTCAATAACTGGTACCCACAAGATATAGTGCCTGATGGTCTAGAGAAATGTGCCATTGTCAAAATAACCACTACCCATTTGTCTAATTAGGTTTCGACCTGTTCAGAATTGGGTTGATCTGTTTGTAGCATAATAAAATGATAGTTGGTAAACTGGTAAATGTAATAGGTGACCCATCTATCAGCAACGAATATCATATTAGGTGTGCAATCAACATGAGTCAGCTAAAAACGGCTGATTCCACTTCCAAGTAGTCTCCACTTCAGTTGCTCGCCAGCCAAAGTTTTTTGGCCGGGTTTACGCTGGCGCTTTTGTTTGCGGTTGCCAACACACGCTTCCTGTTGGATTTCGGCGCAGATTCGCTGCCACAGGCGTATGTTGTATCAGCCATTTTCGTGCCTGCCGTCTCCCTGCTTTATAACCGGTATGCTCAAGAAGTAACAGAGCGACGCCTGCTCCTCACTGTCACCCTGGTCATCTGCGCGGTTTACCTGGTTAGTTGGCTGGTAGCCCGCACAGGAACGGTGCGCTGGATTTCATTCGCGCTGCTGGTCATCTTCAATGCATTTTTCGTGTTTCAAGTCATCATTATCACCTTGCAAGCCTCCCGCCTGTTTGATATTCGCCAAATGAAAACCGCATATCCACTCGTTTTGGCCAGCCAAACCGCTGCAGTCATCTTTGGTGGCTTAATCGTCACCTTGTTAATCGACATTGTTGGTGATGTCTCTAATCTACTGTTGGTTTGCTTGCTGTTCAGTTTTCTACAATATGTGATGACCTGGGTCACGATGAATAACTTTCCACATGAATTCAGCCAGCATGGCGACAAACAAACCGACGCGACCTTGCGTGATGTCTTAGCGCAGCCGTATGCACGTCATGTCTTTCTGTATCGCTTCTTTTCCGGGTATGGCACAGAATTGATCATCATCATCTTTATCATACAGGCAGGGCGCCGCTTCCAAACAGCCGATTCTCTCGCTACATTTTTTGGCAATTTTATGGCTGCTGGAACTTTCTTGGCGCTGCTCTTTTTAGTCTTGGCTGCTGGCCGCTTGCTCAAACGGTTTGGCCTCAGCTTTGGCCTCATGAGTAATCCGGTTCTAGCCGGCCTGGTGATTCTCAGTTTGTTTTTGACGCAGTTCAGTGGCTTGCCACTCATTACCCTCATTTTTGTGTTGGCTATGCTTGCGCGCCTTCTCGACTTTGTCTTTTCCGTCAGCATCACTGAACCGTCTATGAAAACGATGTACCAGGCCTTGCCAGAACGGAGCCGGCCGGCCCTTATTACAGTGGTCGAAGCGGTTAGCCCCAGCCATTAGGGTATGGTGTTGTCGGTGGATCATTGCTATTGTTTCGTGCGTTCAACTTGAGTGGCGATTCCTTCATGTTCACCTACACGGCGCTGGTCTGTGTTGTTTGGATATTCTACGGTTGGCGTACCTATCGCCTTTACACGACGACCTTACTGAAAAAGTTAAGTCAGCGCACATTGAGCCAGGTCGATCTTTCCATCGATGATCCAGCCACAATGGCAGTTGTGGACAAGTTGGCTCAAAGCGACAATCCCACTCAGGTACGACTGGCACTTGATTTACTGGAACAGGCCGAACATCCCACTTATGAACCTTTGCTCCTTAACTTGCTAGACCATGCAAACGACGCCGTACGACTTGAAACCATCACCCGTCTTGAGCATCATCCAAAAGTAGCGGCAAATATAACTTTTACAGCCTATCTCTATGAGCCAAATACACCTGAAATCCGGGCAGCGGCGCTGCAAACTTACCTGGCGACGGGCAGTTCAACTGCGCTTGACTGTGCAGTAGAAACTCTCAAATCTCCGAGATTGAAACTGCGTCGTGCAGCCCTTGTGGGGTTGCTCCGTTATGGGGGTATTGCGGGGCATGTTAACGCCGGGCAGTATCTTCTAGCGCTCACTGAGAGCAGGCGAGAGGAAGACCAATTGCTGTTGGCTCAGACATTGGCTGCTCTCGATAACCATAATTTTTACCAGCCTCTGGAAAGATTGTTACTCAACGCATCATCCAAAGTGCGCAGTTTTGCCTTGCAAGCGGCAGCTAAGGTACGTCATCCTTCACTGTTGCCGGCGGTCATTACCCAGTTGGATTCGGCTGCAACTCGCTCAACGGCCATTGCCACATTAACTGCATATGATACGGCCGTTTTACCTCATATTGAATCCGCACTCACCCAAAACGATACCAGCCTTGCCAGACGATTGAGTCTGGTGCGCATAAGCGGCTATCTATCAAATGGCTCAGCCCAAGCGGTGCTGCTGCCCCATTTGCTGCATCCGAATCGAGAATTGCGAAAGGTGTTACTGACTGCCTTGCATCGCAGTGGCTACCAAGCTAGTGATGAGGAGATACCACAAACAGAATCGGCGTTGACAGTAGAAGTTGAGCGAACGGCCGTTATGTTGGCAGCCGCCACCATGATTGACCAATCCTCCGAATTTTCCTGGCTGCACGCAGCTTTACACAGCGATATGCAGCAATCGACCCAGCGGATTCTACTCCTTTTTTCCTTCTTATATGATTCCCGCGTTTTGCGTCGTGTCGGCGATTATTTGCATTCAGGCAGCAGCAAAGAAAAAGCACAGGCCGTCGAAACGGTTGATCTCATCTTCTCCACGCCGCATAAACAACTGCTGCTGCCCCTTATTGATAATGAGCTTTCAACCTCCCAACGGTTATCAGCATTGGGCAAGCGCGTTTCCGTACCCCTAGCAACAGCAGATGAATGGCTGAATCGAATCATCGTAAAGTCAGGGGATCAACTTGACGACTGGACGCAAGCTTGCGCCATCTATGGGGCAGCTTGTACTGACGCCAACGCTTGGCACGCTCCGATTACGCAATTTGTGCAGGAGAATGAGGGGGATGGAAGACGGCCGTTTGCCCTGGAAATCGCGCAATGGGCTATCAATCAAACTTCAGGAGAGCAAAACATGCTAACCATCGAAAAAGTCTCGTTTTTGAAGGAGACCGATATTTTCAAAAATGTCCCCGACGCCGTGCTCGCTTCTGTAGCACAAATCGTAGAGGTTGTTGAACTACCGGCTCACAAACAATTTATCTGCGAAGGAGAGCTGACCAGTGAGATGTTTATCATCGTCGAGGGAGCCGTGCGAGTCCAAAAGAATGGCAAACACATCATCGAGTTGAAAGCAGGCGACGTGGTGGGTGAGCTGGCTATTTTTGATCAAGAACCGCGTTCTGCTGACGTGGTTACCTTGATGCCAACGATGCTGCTACAACTGGAAAAAGAGACATTGCGCGAGGTAATGGCCGATAGACCTGAAATCAGCAATGGCATCATTCTAACGCTTAGCCGCCGTATCCGTGAACAGGGGCGGTTGATGGATATTTAATGTCTGTTAATCTAGTAACAAAACATAGGAATTAGGTACTATGGTAATTCTTGTAATAATCTTAATTGTTATTCTTCTCGTTTATTTTTCAACCTATCATCCCAAAGATGTCCAAGAAGAGCCTGTTATTTGTTCGGAAAATGTTCCTTATTTGAAAATTGGGCAAAAAGTTAAAATCTTAAACTGGAATCTTCAGTTTTTAGCAGGTAATCAAAACAACCATTTTTTCTATGATGGTGGAAAAGACGCCTGGCCGTCGCAGAACACCATCGATGCGACACTTAAAAAAATTGCACATATCTTAAGTGATGAGGATGCTGATATTTTACTTCTGCAGGAACTGGATTTTGGCTCCCGAAGAACGTACTTTGAAAATCAATTAACAAAATTGTTAAAATTACTTCCAAAGGAATATTCTTCGTATGCTTCCACTTTTTACTGGAAAGCCTGGTTTGTTCCTCATCCAGGTATATATGGTTCAATTGGAATGAAACTTGCCGTCATTTCGAAGTATAAGATGAGTAAAGCCTTTCGCTATTCCCTCTCTCCAATTACAACCGATAACTTTATCGTCAAACAATTTAAGCCTAAAAGAGCTATTCTTGAGGTTTTATTTCCAATTGAAGAAGGAGGGGAACTGCATGCAATGACTGTACATTTGAGTGCATTTTCTAAAGGTACCGACACAATGGAAAGACAAGTTGGCCAGGTTGATAAGATTTTAAGTAAAATGGAACAGGAAGGAAATTTCGGTTTTGTTGGCGGTGACTTCAATCTTTTACCACCAGGAAAAGCTTTTAGTAAGCTAGGAAGAGAGCAAGAATACTATAATCCAACCGGTTCTGAAATCAAACCTTTGTTTGATAAGTTTAAACCTGTTCCCACTTATGCTGAACTAGAAGGCGAAAATTATAGAGATTGGTATACGCATACAGCCACAAGTTCTCCCGAAAAGAAGCTGGACAAAACGATAGACTATATTTTTTTTACTAAAGCAGTTGATTATGGTGAACATTATATTCGATCAAAAGGCACATCCTTACTGTCTGACCATGCGCCATTAATTGTTTGTTTTTATGTCCCAGGAAAATGAGTATTTGAGGCAACGTAATCGTGATTGATTAACATGACAAACCATGCTACAATCACAATACGATTGATTCCCCCCATGGCTGTCGTGGCGAATTGGTGTATGTAATCTGTTGTCACGGCGGCGTGCCAGCCAAACGAAGAATACACCCATGAATATTTCATCCCCCAAAGTATTCATCGGACTCGTGGTGGCGTTGTTTGTAATTGCTACTGCGGGCGTAAGTGTGTGCGCTGAACCAGCGAGAGCAGCGGGGAAACAACTCGTTTACACAGTGAAACGGGGTGACTCACTTTCGAAGATAGCATACCGCTACCGCACGACTATCAAAGCGATTAAGCGTGCCAATCGCTTGAAGGGAAATACGATCTTTGTCGGTCAGCGATTGAAGGTTCCACAGCCTGCAAAAAAAAATCAAAGGTGTGGCTCGACCTATAAAGTGAAAAAGGGGGATTCACTCGCACGAATCGCCAAGCGATGTGGCGTCAAGATCCAGCAGGTGCGCCGTTTGAATAAACTCTCTAGACCGGTTCGGTTACAGGTAGGTATGGTTTTGCGTCTAAAGGCCGGTGTCAAGATCCCTGGCAGCGTTGATACTATCAAACGAGTTCCTACGAATACTCGACCCGTTGTGCTGCCTACCCCCTCATTGTCTCGCTAAGAAACTATGATTAATCCAGACTTCGCTGGAATAAATGACATGGTGACGAAGTGATCACCTTGTCACCCCTTCACCTTGTCAGATATGAGACCAAGATCGATAAAAAGTTGTCGATGTCGCAAGCGCCTAGTGACTGTGCCCAGACTGAGTAGTCCCGATATCATTTTGCGGTCACTGCTGTAGTGCCTGTAATTGTCGGAAAAGATCTTCTTCTTTGTCGCTGATTTTACCGGGGAGCTGTACATCCATTTCGGCGTACAGATCACCTAGCTGGTCTGGCTGGCGCAGGTTGGGCATGCCTAACCCCTTCAGCCGAAAGACTTTGCCATTAGGTGTGCCAGCCGGAATAGTGAGCATGATCTGCCGGTCGAGTGTAGGGATCGCTGCCTCGCCACCTAAGACAAGCGTATATATATCGACAGGCGCTTTTACCCGCAGGTTATCGCCTTCCCGTGTGAAACGCGCGTGTTTGTTCACTTGAACGACCAGGTAAAAATCACCACGAGGGCCGTTGGCCGTGCCGGGAGCGCCCTTGCCGGCAACGCGTACTTTAGAACCAGTTTTGACACCGCGCGGGATGCTCACTTCTAACCGTTCTCCGTCCTGCTGCAGAATACGCGTGGCGCCTTGGTGCGCCTCTTCTAATTTGATATCGACCGGCTGCTCGATATCGCGCCCACGGGTCGGCCGTGCATAACCAGCAGTTCGGGTGCCAAAAGAATCGAATCCCGAACCTTGGCGAACTCCTCCGGCAAATAGTGTTTCGAAGAAGTCAGAGAACCCCCCCACGCCGCCGCCGAATAAGTCCTGAAACTCTTCAGGCGATACTGTGCGCGTATGAGAGCCGCCACCGGGTCGGCCACCGCTCCACTGGCGATAGAAATCATCCATGTTGCCGCCGCCACGCGCATAGTTCTTCCATTGCGCCCCAAACTGGTCATACTGGCGGCGTTTGTCCGCATCAGAGAGCACTTCATGAGCCTCGTTGATTTCCTTGAATTGCTCTTCTGCAGCTTTGTTATCGGGGTTGGTATCTGGATGATACTCGCGTGCCAACTTACGGTAGGCTTTTTTAATATCTTTGTCCGATGCATCCTTGGAAACACCAAGGATATTATAATAGTCTTTGTAATCCATAGGCTAGTTGATTTTGCCGTTGATCACGGCAGAGGAAAGCAATCTACATCGTATTGCACGTTCGGGGCGCGGCGCTGTTAGCTACTGGGCAACCAAAACACGGGCCGGGCGCAGCAGTGCGCCATCAACAGTATAACCCTGTTGCAAAACTTCAGCGACATAACCAGAGGGAAAGTCGGGTGAATCCAGAAACCCCATCGCTTCGTGCCATTCGGGATCGAAAGCAGTTCCTTTTACCTGCATCAGTTCGACTTTGTGCTTCGCCAATGTATCAAGAAAACTACGTAGCGTGAGCCCTACCCCTTCGCGCAGATGAGAGCTATCTGTATCGTCGCTGTGGGCCAGGGCTGCTTGTAGGTTGTCGGCGACAATCAGCATCTCTTCCAGAAAAGTGTTGCGCGCCTGGATCGCTTCGACCGCATTCCGCCGCGCCATTCGCTTCTTGTCGTTCTCTAGTTCGGCTTGCAGACGGGCATAGCGTTCTTTCCACAGCGTCGCCTCATCATCAGGTTGCGCCTCTATTTTTGTTTCGACAGAGTCTGGATCTGCAGGTGCAACTTGCTGATCGACGAACGCCGGCTCTGGCCTCGGATATACCGATTTCTGCGGTACAGGGTTGATCTGCCGCTGTGGGTGCTGGCGAGTCGGCGCCTGGTTGGGGCGCCGTACCGGCACTTGCTGGCGTCGACGAGGAATCGCTCGTGGGTTTCGTTGTGGGTTCCGATAGTACATAGGCTGGGGTAATTGACTGAAATGGTGCGACAAGATATGCGGGGTATAAAGGGGCGGGACTTCTACGACCCCGCCCTTTTTCTACTAAGTGTTAGATCAGTACGTAAGCTGCTAGCAGCTTGCCGGAAAAGTCATCATGACACAGATTTTTGTGGATAATTCTTGGGTTTCACAGTGAAAATCCGTGTGAATCCGCCTTGCTCCGTGTTCTAAAAGCCTTGAGAGCGACTTCTCCGACAGCCTCCTAGGTTACGCTTTCGCGTAGCGCCTTAGACTTGCCGAAAATCACCTTCGACAACATCTTCATCACTGGGAGTGGATTCACCTGCGTCAGGGGAACCGCCGTTGGGTGGTGGTGCATCTGCTTCTTGCTGGCTCTGGTACAGTTGCTCGCTCAAAGCGTTGCTCGCTTGCTGTAACTGCTCGGTAAGGCTGCGGATGCGCTCAGTGTCTTCGCTCTCCATTGCCTGCTTGAGATCTTCGATGAGGCCCTCGATCTGGCTATGCTCGGTTTCTGGCGTCTTATCACCTAGATCTTTGATTGCTTTCTCGATACCATAGATGGTGCCATCGGCCGTGTTGCGAGCGTCGACCAGATTACGGCGATCTTCATCTTCGCGTTCATGAGCCTTGGCTTCGTTTACCATCCGATCAACTTCGCTGTCATTTAGATTTGTAGAAGCAGTGATCTTGATGCTCTGTTCCTTTCCTGTAGCCTTATCTTTGGCTGTAACATGGAGAATACCATTGGCATCGATGTCAAAGGTCACTTCGACTTGGGGGATGCCACGAGCGGCCGGGGGGATCCCATCCAGTCGGAAATTGCCCATCAACTTATTGTCTCGGGCCATGGGACGTTCACCCTGTAGGACTTGCACATCAACTGCTGTCTGACTATCTTCTGCCGTGCTGTAGATCTCGGTCTTGCGTGTGGGGATGGTTGTATTGCGTGGGATCATGACGGTCAAGACCCCGCCCAGGGTTTCGACACCCAAGCTGAGGGGTGTTACGTCGAGCAGGAGAACGTCTTTTACATCACCGCCCAATACGCCGGCTTGGATGGCTGCGCCGACCGAAACAACTTCATCGGGATTGACGCTCTTGTTCGGCTCTTTGCCGGTCAAACTGCGAACCAGATCCTGGATCATGGGCATGCGGGTCGAGCCACCGACCAGGATGACTTCATCGAGATCGCCCATCTTCAGGCCGGCATCACGCAGCGATTGTTCGAAGGGTGCGCGGGTGCGTTGTACCAGGTCTTCGGTGATCTGCTCGAATTTGCTACGGGAGAGCTTGAGTTGCAAGTGCTTGGGGCCTGTACTATCGGCCGTGATAAAGGGTAGATTGAGTTCGGTCTCGGTGACGCTGGATAGTTCGATCTTGGCCTTTTCAGCAGCTTCACGCAGACGTTGTAGTGCCTGACGGTCATTGCCCAGATCAACACCCTGGTCTTTCTTAAACTCGGCAATGAGCCACTCGACAATGCGCTCATCCCAGTCATCGCCGCCAAGATGTGTATCTCCGGCAGTCGATTTCACTTCGATGACGCCATCACCCACTTCGAGCACAGACACATCAAAGGTGCCACCGCCCAGGTCAAAGACCAGAATGGTCTCATCCGCTTTTTTATCGAGCCCATAGGCCAGCGCTGCTGCAGTCGGCTCATTGATGATGCGGAGTACTTCCAGACCTGCGATCTTACCGGCATCTTTGGTTGCCTGACGCTGGCTGTCATTGAAATACGCGGGGACGGTGATAACTGCTTGATTGACAGGTTCACCCAGATAGGATTCTGCATCCTTCTTGAGCTTGCCCAGGATCATGGCGCTGATCTCCTGCGGAGTGTAGCTTTTGCCCTTGATTGGAGATTCAACTCTGGCATCATCATGAGAACCGCCAACGATGTCGTAAGATACCATCGTTTTCGTACGCTTCGTTTCAGCGTCATCAATGCGTCGCCCCATGAGGCGTTTAAGCGAATAAAATGTATTGTCGGCATTGACGACGGCCTGGCGTTTTGCAGTCGTACCGACCAGTCGTTCACCGTTCTTATTGAATGCCACGACAGATGGGGTTGTGCGGCCACCTTCTGCATTCGGGATCACTGTGGTATCGCCACCTTCCATGACGGCGACCACGCTATTGGTTGTTCCTAGGTCGATGCCTACGATTTTGGTCATGTTTCTGTAGTCTCCTCTAATATGTGAATTGAACTATGTGTAATGTACAGTGCCAATGGAAATCAAATCAGATAGACTTCTGATATTGTTGACTTGTTACTACTATGAGAATAGGGGAGGAGTATATGCCACGCATTAGGACTATGTTAGCGAAGTATATGAGTCCTGATATAATGCCATCTGGTTGCTGACAAGGGTCTCATGCTATACTCAAACATGGTGCTCGATTGCCTGTATTCTGCTCGTCATTTGGCGTTTATCAAACATGGGTAGATCCATATTCCGTGCAAGGTACGTTTTCATGCCGTAAACTAGGAAACCTGAATACCTGAAAACGAGAATACTGGTATTCCGCGTAGATTGCGCCTCTATGTTCGCTGCGACTGCACATCCTGGCCTACAAGTCTACTGATACCCCTCTACAAACACATCGGCAATCTACTTATTGGATCTACTGAATATGAATCAGTTGCTATCCCTCGAAATCACAATCATAGAGTTATTGCTGCTCGCCTCCGTTGTGGCGATGATCGCACAGAGAATTCGCATCCCCTATACCGTCGTATTGGTATTGGTCGGATTGCTTCTTTCTTTTCAGGATGTCATTACCTTTGAGTTGACCTCTGAGATCATCCTGTTGCTCATCCTGCCTCCTCTGGTTTTCGAGGCGGCTTTGCACATCGATTTTAATACGTTTCGGCAGGTTATCACCCCTGTTATATTGTTGGCGATATTCGGGGTAATTATGGCAATGCTGATCGTCGCTGGGATTCTTACGGGCACTCAATTGCTGGACTGGCGTACCGCTTTGTTGTTTAGTTCGCTTATCGCCGCCACTGATCCGGTCGCGGTTGTCTCACTCTTTAAGGCATTGAACGCGCCTAAGCGTCTGGCTACGCTGGTTGAAAGCGAGAGTCTTTTTAATGACGCGACGACTATCGTCATCTTTCACATCATTCTCGCGGCCTTTATCTTGGGTGAAACGGAATTCAGTCTGGCCGGCTCAGTGATTGAGTTTATAAAAGTGGCGCTGGGCGGGATAGCCATTGGCATTGGTATCGGCATCATCGCCGATCGAGTTTTTTCGATGATCGATGATCACTTGATAGAAACCACATTGAGCACAGTGATTGCCTTTGGCAGTTATCTTCTGGCAGAGCAGCTACACATGAGTGGTGTGCTAGCCGTTGTATTTGCCGGTATGTTGATCGGAAACCGCAGTAGCGACAGCATGTCTCCGACCACACGTACCATGCTGATGAACTTCTGGGAATACTTCGCCTTTCTTGCCAACAGTTTGGTTTTTATTCTCATTGGCATGGAGGTTGTATTGCCCAATCTTGGTGAGTTAATCGTTCCAATATTGGTGACAGTTGGGGCGGTTTTGCTTGCACGTGTGGTCGCAGTTTACAGCATGAGCTTCATCAGTGGTCGCTTGGGTAGCCCGGTCTCGTTGAAATACCAACATGTGCTTTTTTGGGGCGGCTTGCGAGGTGCAGTCAGTCTGGCACTTGCAATCAGCCTTGGCAGAGATGTTCCGAATCGTGAACTGATCCTGACACTCACTTTTGTGGTCGTATTATTCACCCTCTTGGTCCAAGCTACCACTATCAGCAGCTTGATGCGAAGACTAGGGTTGGTCGGACGCCCCGAGGCAGAAATCAAATATGAACAAATTTATGGGCGCCTGCTGGCAACGCGATCAGCTTATGTGCGACTGAAACAGGAATACGAAAGTGGCGTTCTCAACCCCCAGGCTTGGGATGTCGTAGGTGTTCAGCTTGCCGACCGTGTAGAAGCGCTTCGGCGCGAGATGTCCGATTTTGCTAAAGCGAATCCAGATGTTATTGTCAAAATCGTACATTCGACTCAACGCGAAGCATTGCGCACACAGCGCGCCGCCATCCTCGATATGCAACGAGAAGGCATTCTTTCAAACGACGTCGCTCACGAACTCTTCGAAGAGATCGATATTGCCATGGAATCCCCAGAAGGTCTTGAGGACTTCAACACCTCTCTTCAGTCCACCACGCCGGCTGCACTCAGTTAATGTCGGCATGTGCCTGACTAATACAATAAATCCCAACTTTTTAAGGAAACGACAATGGCTATACTTACCTCCATCAAAACCATTACACCATGGGATGAAGCCTCAGACCCGCGTGCTGAACTTCATCAAGTGGATCCTGCCCTTTTCGAAGCCATTGAAGATGAGCGTCAACGGCAGCAGGATCATGTCGAGCTCATTGCCTCTGAAAACTATGTCAGTGCGGCGGTACTCGCCGCAAATGGTTCTGTCCTGACGAACAAATACGCGGAAGGTTTGCCCGGTGCTCGATATTACGGCGGTTGCGAATTCGTCGATGTTGTAGAGAACCTGGCTATCGAGCGCGCCAAGCAAATCTTCAGCGCCGACCATGCCAATGTGCAGCCGCACGCAGGCTCTCCCGCCAATGAAGCGGCTTACATGGTATTGCTCAAACCGGGCGAGCGTGTATTGGGTATGAAACTCGACCATGGCGGGCATCTCTCACATGGCGCCAAATTCAATTTCAGCGGCAAGACCTACGATTTCATTGGCTATGGGGTAGACCGAAAGACAGAGGTGCTGAATTACGACAGCATTCGTGAACTCGCCCTCGAGGTTCGGCCCCAGCTGATTTTATGTGGCGCCAGTGCCTATCCTCGCCAGATTGATTGCGAGCCATTGCGAGCCATTGCTGACGAAGTCGGGTCCAAGCTGATGATGGACATGGCGCATATCGCCGGGTTGGTAGCCGCAGACTTACACCCAGACCCCGTTCCTTATTGTGACGTCGTTACAACCACGACGCACAAGACGCTGCGCGGCGCCCGAGGTGGTTTGATCCTCAGCACAGCCGAGTATGCTCGACGAGTTGATAAAGCTGTCTTTCCCGGTCTTCAGGGTGGACCTCTCATGCACCAGATCGCCGGTAAAGCTGCAGCGTTTGGGGAAGCACTGCGGCCCGACTTCAAAACCTATGCCCAAGCGATTCTTGACAACATGCAGGCAATGGCCGACGAGTTGATGAGCCACGGTTTGCGTTTGGTTTCGGGCGGCACCGACAATCACGTTGCCCTGGTAGATGTCACATCATTTGGTATCGGAGGCGCCCAAGCAGAAGTGGCGTTAGGGCGCGCGGGCATAACCGTAAATAAGAATCTTCTACCGTACGATGACCGTAAACCCATGGATCCCAGCGGGATCCGTATCGGTGCACCGGCGATGACGACTCGGAGGCTTGGGGACGCTGAGTTCCGCCAAATCTCCCGTTGGATGGTCGATGTCCTGCGCAATCCCGACGACATTACCCTGGGACTAGATATTGCCCAACGGGTAAAAAGCATGTTGGTAGACTTCCCAGTCCCAGCTTAATAGATCACTTAATATCCTCCTTCTGTTCACCGATAAGAGTGCCGAGTTGCGCTTGTCTGAGATTTAGATCCGAATCGCCCAGTATAAGCCGCGCCTGTCGTTCGTTCGTTACATAGTTTAACGCCCACCCAAAAGCGACGATAACCTTACGTCCAAATCCTACCAGGAACATAAGGTGTAACATCGACCAGGCCATGAAACCTAAGAACCCACCGATATTTAGTCTCCCTACAGATGCCACCGCTTTGCCGCGTCCAATGGCAGCCATAGATCCTTTGTCCACATAGGAAAATGCCGGTCGGGCCTTGGTAGCGTCACTCTCTATATCTTGCTTTATTACCTTTGCAACAAATTGTCCCATCTGAATCGCACCCTGAGCTACACCCGGCACCAGTTCGCCCGTTTTTGCATCAAGTGCATGTGCGGCGTCGCCGGCCACGAACACATTGGGATGTCCAGGTATCGAGAGATCAGTGTCAACGATGATGCGACCGGCGCGATCCAGTTCCACCCCAAGATGATGCACGAGAGGCTGCCCTTCGACGCCTGCTGCCCAAAAAACATTTTCTGCTGCAACAAACTCCTGCCCCATCCACACGCCCTCTGCAGTGACCTCAGTTACTCGGCTATTTAACCGAATCTCAGCCCCCATTCCTTCCAAGTCGCTTTTTGTGCGTTCACTCAGAGATTCGGGCATCATTGGCAGCAAACGCGAGCCGCCATGGATGAGCAAGACTCGGGCGGTGGTCGAATCAATGTAATGAAATTCTTCAGGTAACGTGCGCGTGGCGACATCTCGTATCGCACCTGTCATTTCCACACCGGTGGGACCCCCACCAACCACGATAAAGGTGAGTTTGGCTCGACGTGCAGGCTCGTCCGCCTCGAACTCAGCTGCTTCAAAGGCGAGTAAAATGCGCCGTCGTATTTCCGCGGCATCTGTCAGTGATTTCAGACCAGGTGCAAAGGATTGAAAATGATCGTTGCCGTAATAGGATTGGCGCACTCCGGTAGCGATTAGCAGATAGTCGTAACTGATTTCCCCTCTCGCAAACTGCACCTTATTGCGAGAAAGATCGATGTTGAGGACTTTGCTCAATCCGACAGTGACGTTTTTCTGTTTGCGGAAAATCGCTCGTAGGGGAAATGCTATCCCCGCCGCTTCTAGTTCCGCCGTAGCGACCTGATAGAGTAAAGGTTGGAACAGATGGAAGTTGTGCCTGTCGACCAGGATGATATCAACGGGGGTATTCTTTAGCGCCCTGACAGTGTTGATTCCCCCAAAGCCTCCGCCAACAACGACAATTTTGGGTCTGACAACATCGGTTTTTTGCGTCATGGGCCTTCGTGATTGAATCGAACAAAAAACCGCCGAAAGATACGGCGACTCTCTGTGAATGATGTCGTTAGGTTCTCGAACGTGGTTAGGGATTAGCTGCTCTGGAAATGGGCGGCGTCGGAGTAGGATCGTCGATCTCGGTCTCTATGGCGAGCGCTCCGCATTCAGTACGTACGAAGAGGCTGAACTCCTCTCCGGCATGTCCGCCGGGATAGGTAAACTCATAGTCTCCCACCTGTTTGAAGTAGAAGGCTGGTATTGGGTCCATGTAAGTGGACCATCGTAGAGCAAAACCTCAGAGAGCGTGGGCTCGTTCCACGGAAGTGGTTCAATCGATTTCACCGTCCCGTCGGGTTCGAGTGGAAAGACATATCAGTTTCCGAAGATCAACACTTTTACTACACCCTCCGTGCAAACTTCACCATATTCAAAAAGCAGCATGGGCAGGTAAAGTTTATGTACATCTACAATTGGTGTGGCAGCGGCGACACCGGTGAAGTGGGCGTGGCAGTGGGGACCAGCGCAGGGGTTACCTGGCGATTTTTGAAGCGGACGTTGATGCCTTCGGGCCCTGGGGGGGCACCGGTGCAACAATCGCTTGAGCTGTGACAGCCACCCATCCTTCTTGCATCTCTTCCCAAAAAAAACCAGCGTCTGACCGCGACATCATCAAAGCGGAAGTAACCGATTCCATCTGTTATCTGAGTATACACCGGCTGATCGGATTCCACCGGCCCGGCATGAATCACCCATCTGGGCAAACCTATATGAAAGTCATCGATCTTGTATTCTTCTAAACAACCGCTTGGGTACTGTTGAGGACTTGAGTTCTGAGAGGAGTGTGAAATATCTTCTGGCTATTGACGGGCAGGTTCGTTATCGGGCTCATCTGACTTAGTTCATCGTGGCGCAGGTAGCTGTGCGGTTTTTAGTAGGCGAATCATCGCCGTGATAGGTGCACAAAAGCGCTAAAGCGCTTACTACAAACTGGGCATGGTTCATGGAACCGGTACAGAGATAAAGAAGCACGTTTACAATTGAATGAGGAGAAAGGCTAAAAGGGCATAGGCGGTCTTTGCTCCGAGCAGTGATTGCGAGGAGCAAAG
>PIVW01000560.1 GCA_003353825.1 Chloroflexota bacterium | reverse complement strand
CTGGATACCTTCATGACCCAGTTCTGGGACTACTATGCGGCGCTCTTGGCTTATCAGGAGCTACCCTCTCCTGAGCAAAAAACACATCTCACTGCCGAGTTCGAGCGCATCTTCGCTCAGAAAACCAACTATTGGCTGCTCAATGAACGCCTTGCCCTTACCTTTGCCAAACAGCAGGCTTTGCTTATGGTCTTGGATCATCCAGAAATCCCCCTGCACAATAACGCCTCCGAACTGGCTGCTCGCGCTCGCGTTCGCAAACGCAAAATCAGCTACGGCACTCGCAGCGATGATGGCACTCGCGCTTGGGACACATTCATGACCCTTTCCCAAACCGCCAAAAAACTGGACGTCAGCTTCTATCACTACATCCATGACCGCATCTCTGCTGCCTATGCCCTACCCAGTCTCGCCGACTTGATCTTCGAACAAGCTCATACCCTGGACCTGGATTCTTCTTGGCTTCCTCCCTAACTATGCGATTGTTTATTTCCTTTCAATGTACTCAACTCCTTCGACACTAACTTGGCACTTTGAGCCGGAACCGACCGTCGTTTTGCTACGAGCTATCCTGAGTCCTCGCGGGTCTCTTCCCCGAATTATTGAGAAGATACCTCAAGTTATTTAATCTCCATTCCTAGATTCATCCCCGGAACTAGCGTGCGTAAAAATTTTCCCACTCTCACGAGTGCATCTGAATTGTTGCTGGCAGAGTCGACGGCTGTTATTAGGTAATAATGAATATCTAAGTCGTCATACGCGCCTGGATCACTAAATACCGTATCCTGTGACGTGCCGTACAAATTGAACGTTGTTGGGACAAAGTACGGTTCGGAGCTACGATAAATGTTGTAATGATCCACTGAGGTGGAGCGTCCTCTTTGATTAGTGGCAACAGGTGACCAAGCCAACGTGATTCCATTTCCGACAGCCGAAATTGATAAATTGGTAACCGCTTCTGGTGGAGATTCTCCCATAGCCGCAAATGCAGTGAAGTGATCCGTTTGCGCAGAGATCATATTGCTCACCACATCTATATTGGAATCTAATTGCACCCAGGCATCACTTAATTCATCAAAGTAGTGTATCGCTAGCGAGTTTTCAATGAGACCAACAATATCCTGGTCGACGTAAGAGACTTCAATGTCCATGGGCGAACTGAATGTTGAAACAGGAAGTCCCTCTGTTGTGGTGGCGGTATATGACCAGGTACAGACTGGCTGCCACACTCCATCCACCAGAGGGGTTGTTGACGGTTCAAAGTAGATGTACGTGGGCTCAACCACCACGCCAGTTTGAGCATCAGCAGTGACTTCACAGCCACTTGACGAAGAAGTCAAGACGCCACCTTCTAGAGGGTCAATCAGAGCGGTAGCTTTTGAAGTTACAGACAGGTTGATGCCGATTGTAGTCGTCGCCTCATTCGGATCATTTGAATAAAGAGTAACCGTGTCAATGTAGTCCCCAATTGCCAATCCAGAAGCATCAACAACAAGGTATACAGCCTGTTTTGAACCCGGCCAAACGGTAAACGTTTTTGGCGTCACAGATATCCAACTACTCGAGAAGGTTATATCACTCACTTCAAGTAACGCTTGACCTATGTTTTCAACGGTAAACGCCTGTTTATGCGGAGGAGTCAGCACTCGATTGAGTGCGGCATAAGCATTTACGACACCATAACCATAGGTGCTGTCCCAACCTGAAACTCCGAGATCCGTAGCCGAATCGTCGAGGATCGTGCGCAACTCGTTGTTGCTCAAAGATGAGTCATGAGAAAGCACTAGAGCTGCGATACCTGCAACTAGTGGCGAAGCCATAGAAGTACCATTTTCCGTCGCATAATCATTTTGCGGAAATGTGCTGAGAATGGTAGTACCCGGTGCGACCAACTCCTGCTGTACGCCGAAATTGCTAAAAGTCGCTATCTCATTTGCCCAGTTGAGAGCACCGACGGCAACCACTTCATCGTATGCTGCTGGATAAATGATGTTGGCTTCGCCGTCATTGCCTGAAGCAGCTACCAGGGTGGAGCCACTATTCCAGGCATTCTCAACAGCTGCCTCAAGTACACTGTCTGCATCACCGCCCAGACTTAGATTGATTATCTGTGCCCCTTGACTCGCAGCCCAGTTGATCCCATCGGCCACATCGTCTTGGGTGCCTACACCCTCCTCGTTTAGCACTCGTACCGACAGGAGCGTTGCCTGACCAGCGCCGGCAATACCGATATTGTTGTTCTGTTCAGCGGCAAGAATGCCTGCTACATGGGTTCCATGGCTTTCCCAACTGGCGTCTGGCATCGGATCGGCGTCATCGTTGATGATGTCATATCCTTTTTGCACGCCGAATCTTGACGCCAGATCAGGATGTGTGTAATCAATCCCGGTGTCAACGACTGCGACGAGTGGGGGTGTGCTTCCCATTCCCCAATTCCAAGCCGCCGGCAATTGCGCCCGCGGCAAAGCATGTTGTGAAGTATAAAGTGGATCATTGGGTTCGCCGTAGGTGCGAGCACGATGTCTTGGCTCAACGAATAGAACAGCATCCATTCCCATGGCGTCCGCCATAAATTGTGAGGTATCGCCTTCGATCTCAACTGCCACATAGCTCATGGGCATGTTGGCGGCACTATCATCAGTTTTCGTTTGGGTATCAAATGCCTTCCGGGAACGATCCTTGATGATCGCCATTTCATAGGTTCCGGTTTCAGCTCGGCGCAGTTGAGCGACCTCATCATCTACCTCTGACAACCAGGCCTTTGATCGAAATCCGATGATGAACTGGTTTGGTATGATGTCCTCAGCTTTATCGAGAGGTTGTTGTTGTGAACCAAGGCGATGTAGTCCTGAGGTCGCTGCGTTCTGAATCACAACTGTGGGCTCATTGTCAAAGAATGTGAGGGCATCGGGCGTGACATCGATGTCAGGGATACTGCCATCGATGGTCAATACGATATTTTGCGAGAGAATTTCACCCTCTGCCAAGGTGATTGTCTGGCTGAAGCCCTCATACCCTTGACGGGATGCGGAAAGTGTATGGGGCCCGGGAGGGATATTACGGATATCGTAGCTGCCATCATCTCGCGTCATAGCAGATTTGCCGCCGATCGCAACTACAGCGAGATTCAGGGGGTTTGTACCATCTGTCACATATCCAGATATTTCTCCTCGTAGGCCTGGACCGTTGATAAATATCCATGTTGGGCTCCAATCGCTATTCCCTAACGGATTCGAGCTTCGCACACGCCACCAGTACTGAATGCCGTGGTCAGAGAATCCCGCGAGATCGACGCCTATATAGTTTCCAATATCCTGATCGAAAACCAGTTGCTGGAATTGGCTGTCAACTGCGATTTGAAGTCTGAAGGATGCTGCTCTTTGGCCAGCCTGCCAACGAAAAATGACCTGTGTGCCAACAGCATTGCTATTGTCGAGCGGTTCTGTCAATGTTGGAGCCTCGGGAGCAGCGCTGGGGCCGTTGGTAAACTGGCGGGCTGACGACCAGCCGCTCCAACCCTTGTTGTTCCATGCCCGTGCCCGCCACCAGTACACGGTGCCGTT
>PIVW01001252.1 GCA_003353825.1 Chloroflexota bacterium | reverse complement strand
TTCGTAATTAACACAACGGGCGAGGTGAAAATTACGGATTCGCTCTCAGTTGGCACGGTGGCAAACCCTGTCTCCATCCTGCACGCTTACGAGGACACAGCCAATACAGATGCAACCGCAGGCATTACCATTGAACAGGATGGCGCTGGAGATGCTCTAGCACAATTCCTTTTGACTGGAGGCACACGATATCTTGCTGGTATTGACAACAGCGATGATGACCTGTTCAAGCTAGGATATGGTGCTTCCTTATCTACAGACACAGCTCTCCAGGTGAACACCGACAACGAAGTCGGCATTGGTGGTGCACCCTTAGCTGGTTTTATCGCCAATGTAGAAGGTAAGCTTATTGTACAGGAGCACACAGAAGCCAACACAACCAACACGCCGTTCGGTGGTCGTGGTCAGGTCCAGAACCGCATAACTTATTCGCAGGAGTTAGACCACGCTAATTGGGCGTTAGGCGGGGGCAACCCGCCCGTTGTAACACCTAATAACGCGATCGCGCCGGATGGAACAATGACCGCTGCAACGGTGTCTATTCCCGGCCCTGTGGGCGGCAAGATAGGACAGGCCGCGTTGGGTCTTATCAACGGTGAGACATACAACGTATCCGGCTGGCTCCGGCTAGTTAGTGGTGGAACTCCGATTGATGCGCGGCTGGGTGGTGGCGGCGGAAGCGCAATAGAAAGTTGGGTTGCTACTGACCGTTGGCAGCGGTTTAGCTCAGATCTTGTAGCTACCTCCAGTGATATATTTGATTTGATTATGAGTACTGCCAACACACCAGCCGTTCTTGAGATTTGGGGTATACAAATTTCCGACGGGGCGGGTTCCAAGCCTTACTTGAAAACAAGAGAAACCGCG
>PIVW01001251.1 GCA_003353825.1 Chloroflexota bacterium | reverse complement strand
TCGCGAATTTTATTATGGATAATCCGCCGCTGACTCAGACTGTTACTGCAGTCTCTGATAAAACTGCAGATAAGCCCCCTGTGGTGAGCTCGTCGAATCCCAACGTTATTTACATCCTGTTGGATGAGTGGGGATATTTTGAATGGTCTAAGATGGGGCATCCCATTTTGGAGACGCCGAATATCGATCAACTAGCCGCCGAAGGAATGCGCTTCACTCAGTTTCTGGCGGGTGCCAATGTCTGCGCTCCCACGCGAAGCACACTTATGACCGGCCAGCATACCGGACATACCACCGTCCGGGGACCCGGCTGTCTGCGCGCAGATGATGTGACCATCGCCAACAATCTCAAAGACGCCGGCTACGCAACCGGTGGCTTCGGCAAGTGGGGGCTGGGTGAGCCCGGCACTACAGGGGTACCGGAGAAGCATGGCTTTGATACGTTCTTCGGCTACTACAATCAGAAACATGCCCACACCTATTATCCAAACTACCTTATCCGCAACAGCAAGAAGGTGCCGCTGGAGGGAAACACCGGCAACCTTCTCACTGGGAAAATAAATTCGCATGATCTGATCTATGCCGACAGTATTAAGTTCATTCGCGAGAACAAAGATCGCCCCTTCTTTGCCTATCTGCCTTGGACGCCTCCCCATGGTCACTGGGGAATGCCTTTGGATGATCCTGCATGGCAGAAGTACAAGGACAAGCAATGGGATTCCAGCAACAATAAGGGAAAACAGGACGCGCAGATGTACGCCGCCATGGTGGAAATGGTCGATCGCCAGATCGGCGAAATCATGGCCCTGCTGAGGGAGTTGAAGATTGATGATAATACGATTATTTTTGTTTCCGGCGATAACGGCGG
>PIVW01001250.1 GCA_003353825.1 Chloroflexota bacterium | reverse complement strand
ATCTGGTTAGATTGGCTGGTAGGATTATCCCCGCAAGCTAGATGTGACATCACCAATGACAGATCGAAGGTATCAAACAGGGCTGGCTCTGAAACAAGCACATCAATATCTGAGTTCCTCAAGCCAAGCCGATTGATACCGCTCTCAACGTGCAATGCGGCCGGAAGCTTGATCCGGCAAGCTTTACTATGGGCGGCCCACTCGCGTACTTCTTCGACGCTACACAAAACCGGCCGAATTAAATTGTCTTCTAACAGAGGCGCAGTGCCCGGAGGCAGGCCATTCATGACATATATGGTCGCCTTCCCCAATATCGACCGCAACTCAAGGGCCTCATCGAGCGTTGCAACAAAAAAGCTTCTGCATCCGACTTCCCAAATGGCGGGGGCCACACGCCTAATCCCCAGACCGTAGGCATTAGCCTTTACAACCGCAGCGCATTCAGCCGGAGCGGCGAGTTCGGCCAACACCTGGTAATTGTCCTGAAGCGCACCCAGATCGATCTTTAGAATAGCTGAAGCCTGCGCTGAGGCGGGGTGGTGTATTGGGTCGGGTCGAAGAACGGTCATTTGAAGTTGGGTTAATGGCGTGGCTGTTCGTAGTTTGTTATTCCTAGTGGTATTCCAGGGGTCCTGGCAAGGCCAACTATTCATAATGCTCTGGCAAATATTCATCAGCTACGTAATTAGAAAATCTTGTGAGCGAGGCTTCAAACCGCAGCTTGATCGTGCCTGTGGGGCCATGGCGCTGCTTGCCGATTATAATATCGGCAATGCTGGTAACCTTATCCATCTTAGTCTGCCATTCGAAATGTTCCGGCACGCCGGCCATCGGTTCCTGGCGTTGCAAGTAGTATTCTTCCCGGTAA
>PIVW01001249.1 GCA_003353825.1 Chloroflexota bacterium | reverse complement strand
AGGTGCATACTTGGGATTAGTGCCGCGGCGTAGCCAGACCGGTCAGAGTGACCCACAGCTACCGATTACCAAAGCGGGTAGCAGGTATTTGCGCAATATGTTGGTTCAATGCTCTCACTGTATCCTGGGGCCTTTCGGTCCAGACAGCGATTTGCGACGAAGCGGCGAGCGTATCTGTTCCCGTGGTGGCAAAAACGCCAAGAAGCGAGCTAGAGTCGCAGTGGCCCGCAAGCTGGCGGTTATGTTGTTGAGCATGCTGAAGTCCGGGGAGGCGTACGAGCCATTACACGGATTTCCTAAAGACGAGATCACGGCTGCGTAAGAAATAGTGTGATCGCGGAGAGATGAGGACTTAGCCTGACCGCCGGGTCCTGGTGACTGCGGCCTGTGCCTTTGCCCGTCCGGGATTTTTTCCTGGCGAGGCCGCTGGGTAGATAGCAGCGCCAGACCCCGTCGGACCTCAAAATGCACCGAGCCAAATGAAAGGCTCACAAAGAGTGCGGATGGAAGGATGGCGCGCAGGCGGCCCACAAATCGACCGTGAACTCGCTTGACAAGGAGTGCCTTCTCATGGAAGGCACAGGGGCATATGTGTGCATGAAGGAGGGGGAATAATGGAAGCTGCATCCTGACTCTGGGGCTGGCCCTATTGGTGGGGGCAGATTACAATGCGTACGTTGTGGCCGGTCAATTTTACATGCGCCGCCAGCGGCCCGAGCGAATTCTGAAAGTTCTTTAGAACAGAGGGTATCATGGGAATCGCCGCAGACATTGCGATCATCATCACCGCAGGATTCCTCGGTGGGGTTGTCGCTCAGCGCCTTAAGCAACCCCTGATCCTGGGTTACATCGCCGCCGGTATCGTCCT
>PIVW01001248.1 GCA_003353825.1 Chloroflexota bacterium | reverse complement strand
AATTTAGCTGACAGATGCTGCCGCGAGATCCGGATCATAATCAACATCCCTGGTCATTATTACCCAGGCCATTCTCGCCATCTTATTAGCCATGGCAACGGCAACCACATTCGCATGTCGCCTGGCTTGCAGATTAATGATCCAGCGGCTTAAACGGTCATCCTTATCTTTGGCCGTACGCATCGCAGAACGGGCACCATGAACCAGTAAACATCGCAGATACGCATCACCACGTTTACTGATCCCGAGCAGCCGGTCTTTCCCACCCGAACTGTGTTGCCTCGGTGTTAAACCCAGAGCAGCCGCCATATCTCTGCCTTTACGATACTGTTTGCCATCCCCGATTGTCGCCACCAGGGCCGTTGCAATCAACGGACCCACACCGCGTAACTGCTGCAAACGCCTTGCAGTTGGATCTTCCTGTGCAATTACGGCAATCTGTTTATCCAGTTCAGTCATTCGCTGATCCAATGCATATAAGTCTCCCCATAGCCCCTGAAGAAGTTGCCTGAACAAGAAGCTGAGACCATTCTCAGCGTCTTCCAACCAATCGGGAATAGCTTTGCGTAGTGCATGTAACTGTTGCGGTGCCACTGACCCGTACTCGGTGACTAACCCTCGGATCTGGTTGGCCTTAGCGATAAGATGGCTCTTGATTTCATCCCGGATACGATGCATCGCCCGGAGATCTTGTTGTTCAACCGTTTTTACCTTGACCGGGTACATATTGGGCCTGCCCATCGCCTCGCAGATTGCCGCGGCATCATTGGCGTCGTTCTTGTTGCTCTTGATAAAGGGCTTCACGAACTGCGGTGGTATGATTTTTACCGGATAACCCCGCTGCATTAATTGCCTGGCCCAGTGATGA
>PIVW01000093.1 GCA_003353825.1 Chloroflexota bacterium | reverse complement strand
GCGGTGGCACTGGGCATTCTTGAAAAGGGATTTTCTTTGGCGGAATTGTTCAAAATCCAAAAAATCTCACTGGCGCTGACTTGAATCTAATCAATCCCATTCAACGACCCCAGTGCCCCTGCTATAAGCCTATCGTCACAGCTCAGGTGAAGAGATTGGCGTAGCCAGTTTAGGCCTGGGATATACAAAACGGCCTGCAATGTCTCAATTGCAGGCCGTAGGATTCACACTAATCTGAGTTCGAAATCTGATGCTCGCACACGGATTAACACGGAGCACAAGGATTTTTCGAGGGCTGGTTGGCAACTGAGACAGAGGCATTTATCTGTGCTATCTGTCTTGATCCGTGAGCTATTATCCAATACCGAAATGAGGTTACCTGGTTCATTGCTGGTGTTACTGAGTGGCACCGTTAAAGAAGCCATTGACTCGTTGGTCCAGCGCTTCACCTTCTAATCCTTGTTCGGCGAAAAAGGCGCGCATTGCATCTTTGCTGGCATCCAGGTCACCGCCATTATCTGTGATGACTTCGGCCAGGGATTTGTCCTCTTCCATACCTGCTTGTAGGATCTCGACATCGACGCCGCTGGCATCACTCGCCGGTTGCAGTAAACGTGCAAAGAAGCCGCCGCGATTTTGTAGCTCGGATTCATCCAGCTCACCTGTCTTGACCTGCAAGCTGCGCATCAGAGCGTTCAACATGCCGCGCTCAAGGAAGGCGCCGGTATTGTCGCCGCCGAATCGCTCTGCGATGGCCGTTGCCCTTGCTTCAGGATCAACCTGACCACCGGGCCCCTGACCCGGTAAACCACCACCTCTTGGACCCCCACCGGGCAAGCGACCGCCACCACCGGGGAAACCGCCACCACCGGCGGCATCACCAGTATTGTCTCCACCAAAGCCACGGCCAAATCTAACGCCCTGCTCCTGCAGCAATGCTTGAGCGCCTTCAGATGTTAGTTGTAAGGCGGCGATCGCCTGGATTTGTTCCGGCTGCATGGTATCCTGTATCTGATTGATCACGGCATCCAATTCGGCCTGTGCGGTGGTATCGGCATTGCTCAAAGCTCGATACGCTTGCCAGAGCGGCAGGATTTCGGCTGCAAGTGTCTCATCGATGGCCTGATCGGTTTCTTCAAGTTGCAGTGAACCGAAGACCAATTGCGTGGATGCTGGCAGGGCATCGGTATAGTTCATACCCAGCCGGCCTTCGCCATTGCTGGGATTACGAACTGTTGTCGTGTTCGATTCACTGGTCTGGCTACTTTCGGCAGCCTGAGCTACGTTACTACTTGGGTTTTCAGCCGCATCATCTGAGCCACCACAAGCAGCCAGAAAGAGGGCCAAGAGCAAAAACGGGACTATTCGGATTGTTCTTTGCATGCAAACGTTCTCCTAAAAACAAGATTTCGGGTTGTATATTGCGTATCAATGGATCCAGTTCTATACACGACGCAACATGCATTACGGGGTTACTCCGCAAAATGTGCGTTGTGTGCGTTAATTGTCCAGGTCGAACTCGCTCGGTTTTGGTCTCGTCTAGACCGGTAAACCAGTAAACCGGAAAACCAGGCCGACTCCGGCAGGCGACGTTTGTCCCGGTCTACCAGTTTACAGGTTTCCCGGGCTACAAAAAGAGTGATAGCGGTCATCATCTCCGCCATAGCAAACAATTCGGTTGTGGCTTCGCCACCATATGTTATCCTATTCGTGTCTTAATGCATCGATGGGATCAAGCTGTGCCGCTTTGTTGGCGGGGTAAAAGCCGAAGAAAATGCCAACGATCGCAGCCGATCCAAAGGCCAAAAGAATAGAGCTGGGGACGATGACCGTCCTCATGTCACTGGTGGCGCCAAACAGCCAGGCACCACCGACGCCTACCATTACACCGATCAAGCCGCCGACCAGGCTGAGCATGAGCGCCTCGGTGAGGAATTGCCAACGGATATCATTGGGTGTGGCCCCCACCGACTGGCGTATCCCGATCTCTCGTGTGCGCTCGGTGACGCTGACTAGCATAATGTTCATAATGCCGATACCGCCGACGATGAGTGACACGGCCGCCACCCAGGCCAAGAGGTTGCGAAATGCCTCGGTCGTCGCGCCCTGCGTGTCGATGATATCTTGCTGCGTCTGAATCGTGAAAGGCGCCTCTGCCACCGACACATCCTTGCTGCTCGCCAGTTTGAGTTGGATCTGGGTGATAACCTCTTCCATATCGGCTTCTTCGTCGATTTGCGCATAAATGATGCGGACTCGATTACCGATAAAGCGGGCGAACTGGCTGGGAATAAACTTGTCGAACATAACGGTAATTGGCGTGTAGAGTTGCGCATCGAAGTCGGTGTTTCCGACCACGCCCTTATCGTCAGCCACTCCGATCACGGTCAGTTTGGTGGTGTCGATGGTGATGGATTGGCCGATGGCATCGAGCCCACCTTGGCTGGGATCGCCAAACAGTTCCTCTGCCAGACTCGACCCTAAGACCGCCACTTTGGCTTTACGGTCCACTTCTGTTTCATTGAAAAAGCGCCCCTGAGCGATGGCTACAGCTCGCACAGATGGGAAATCAGAGGTGGTGCCGACAACCGGGACATCTGTGAGGTTGGCGCCACCCGATTTGATCGTCTGGGTTGTCGTCTGATCGACAGCTGTACCTACAACACCGGGAATGCTCTCAACGATGGCTGTGTCATCGTAGACCAGGGTCGGCCCGGTATTGCCACCACCCGGCCTGCCCCGCCCGAAAGAACCCTGGATAAAGGCCAGATTGGAACCCAATCCCTGGATCTGTTCGGCAATGGTGGCTTCAGTGCCGGCACTGATGGCGATCATGATGATGACTGCAGCAACACCGATGATCACACCCAGCATGGTCAGCAGGGAACGCACCTTGTTACGGGCGATACCCTCCCAGGCAATACCGATGATCTCAGCAGGACTGATGATGCCCACATCAAGAGCGGAAGTATCTTCCTCCTCCGTCGGGGTCACGACCGCATAAGGACTTGCCGTGTCTTGTGTTGTCATCAACTCACTCCCGGCATCTTGCCATCCGGCGAGACCAGACCGTCTACCAGCACAATGGAACGCTCGGTTTGATTGGCAATGTATTGTTCATGCGTGACTATGAGGATGGTGCGGCCACGGGCATGGAGTTCATGGAGAAGAAGCATGATCTCCTCGCCTGTTTTCGTGTCAAGATTACCGGTGGGTTCATCAGCCATGATCAGGACGGGGTCATTGACAAGCGCTCTGGCAATAGCCACACGCTGTCTTTGCCCACCCGATAATTCATTGGGGTCGTGATGCATGCGATCTGCCAAACCAACTGCTTCGAGAGCGGCCATGGCTTTGTCTTCACGTTCTGCCGGCGACAGTTTTCCGTTGCGGCGATACACCAGAGGTAACATCACATTGCGCAAAGCACTGGTGCGGGACAACAGGTTAAACGATTGGAAGATAAAACCGATTTTGCGGCTGCGAATGTGTGCAAGCTGCACTTTATCCAAGTCACCGACCGATTCGCCGTCAAGGATATAGGCGCCCTCGCTGGGGCGATCCAGGCAGCCGAGGATATTCATCAAGGTGCTTTTGCCTGAGCCGGAGGGACCCATGACGGCCACAAACTCACCTGGCTCGATGTGGATATCGACACCATTCAGGGCGGCGACTTCCACGTCACCCATGGTATAGACTTTGCGTAACGCAGTGGCTTCGATAATTGCTTGAGGTTGGTTCATGCTACTATTGCGTCGCCACAATGCCGGTGGTTACCACATCACCCCGTTCGAGGCCGGATAAGATCTCGGCAAAGGTGAAGTCCATTAAGCCGACTTCGACCATGCGCAGTTTTGGCTCGCCATCTTCCATCACAAATACGGAGAATTGACCCGGCGTGATCTCTCGTAAGGCTTCGACCGGTACCAATAGTGCGTTCGTTGCGCGACCTCCGATCACCTCGACCGTCGCATTCAGGCCGATAGGCAAGGTCTGTGGTTTGGCAAAGGAGTTTTCGTCGAGGCGCACCAGCGCCCGTACAACGCTCGTGCCGCTTTCAGTCACCAGAGATGGATCGACTTGCTCGATGTTGCCGATGAATGTGTCGTCGGGGAAGGCGTCGAACACCACCTCCACTTCGAATCCGACACCCGCTTTGTCTAAATCTGATTCATCGAGGAAGATTTCTAGCAGAGGTTGGTCTAGATCGGCCAAAGAAATAATCACCGCTGTCCCGATGTTTTCGCCGACCTGGGTGTCCACAGCGGTGATGACGCCGGCGATGGGGGCAGTTAGAACGGTGTCGTCCAAGTTTTTCTGGGCGCTCAAAAGGCCATTTTGTGCTTGTTCCACAGTCAATTGAGCCAGTTCTAACTCGATATCAGAGGCGCCGGCCAGGAGTTCATCGAGTGCGGCCTGTGCCTGTTCGACCTTGGCCTCTGCTGCGGCGATATCTTCAGCATCGGGGCCATTTTGTAAAGTGTCAAGAGCCGATTGCGTTGAGGCAACCTGAGCCCTGGCGGAAGAGATCTGGTCGGCGTTTGCACCGGCATTGTCTGCATCAAAATTCGCCTTTGCCTTCTCGTAGGCAATGGTCGCCTCTTGCAGTGCAGCCGCCTGGGGTGAGCGCCCTACATCAGAGCGATAGGCAATATCATCGTAATCATTTTGCGCATTCTGTAAGGTCAGTGCTGCCAGGTCCAGTTCAGCTTTGGCGCCTGCTACTTCAGCAGCATCGGGGCCGGCCAATAATGCATTCAGCGCTTGCTTCGCACTACGCAGACTTTGTTGAGCAGCCGCCAGATCCTGTTCACCCGCTGGGGCCATTAGTTGCGTCAGCTCTGCTTGAGCCGAGATAAGCGTCGATCGGGCCGAAGCGTGCGAGGCGCTATCCGCGCCCGCCAAAAGTTGTTGCAATTGCAGTTCGGCTTGCCGCAGTGCTATCTCGGCCTGCAGGACCGAGGCCTGGGCATCGCTGTCATCCAGCACGGCCAGCACATCTTCGGCCTGTACTGTGTCTCCGACTTGCACGGCTAATTCGGACAGCAAGCCACCTGTGCGGAAACTGAGATTGACCACCGCCACAGGGATCACCGTACCGGCGCCCGTGGCTGAGACAACGATCTCGCCTTGCCTGACTGTTGATGTCTGCAAAGCGGGTTCATCACTAGCCTGGGCATCGGCAGTCTGCGTGTCGTAATAATAGTAGGCTCCTGCTCCTCCGATAATGACTATGGCAAGCAGAAGGAGAAGCCATCTCGTGCGTTTTGACCTCGAGCGTCGGGACATTTTTTACAAATCCTCTTTTTTGATCATTGTTTCGTCTATCAACTTCTGGATACCCTATCGATAGCTAAAGTCAGTTTACATGACTGGCTGTGTTTTGTATAGGCAATCTTCTTTGTCGGCGGGTGGTTATGTCGCCGGCAAAATACATTGGTAAGAAGCTCATTCTAGACTAACAGAAATCTGTGATCAATGGTTCAGGAATTGTTAAGACCGCCAGATCGAATACATGAAATCACCTTCGTTCATCCCGTTGCACCATATGGCAGTTCAAACAGTATCGAAAAACATCCATGTTCAACAAGATTTCATGTGGTTGACATAGATTTAGGCTGATAGGTGAAACGCCAAACGTGAAAAACAACCCGGCATGACGACATCACGTTTCACGTCTTCACGTTTGACACCTTGTAACCACACGAGTTCCCAGAGAGCCAAAATCCACAAAAGAAATAGCGGCGGCCCTGGTCTTTCGACTAGAGCCGCCGCCTGAATTAAGAGGCAGGATATGTTCAGATGTGGGGTCAGGATTTCGGCTGAGTTCCCAAAATCACTGATATCGTTCGTTCTTTACCGTTGCGGATGATCTTCACATTCACCCGTTCACCAACGCTGGTCTGTGTCTCCAGGTAAACTGTTAGATCCTGGTAGGTTTGGATGGGCGTACTATCAATAGCAACGATAACGTCACCCCCCAATGGCAATCGGGACCTACCAACAACGGTTTCTGTGCTTCCGATCAGGCCGGCTCTTGCTGCTGCGGCACCTCGTATCGTTTCTAGTACCAACAGACCTCGGTCTACCGGTAGTTTCATCTCAGCACCGCGCAGGGTTTCGGCAGCGGTGGGGTTCAGCTCGAATAGCTGGGTTCCCAACCAAGGATGGGCGTAGTAGCCATTATCGATCAACTCGGGTACGACCCGAAGCACGGTATTACTCGATACAGAGAAACCGATACCGGCATTGCCGCCGCCGGGACTGATGATCTGCGAGTTCACACCGATCACACGGCCTGTTAGATCTAATAAAGGGCCACCTGAGTTGCCGGGGTTGATGGCAGCGTCGGTCTGGATGGCTTCGCCGATAAAGCGATTATCTTGTGGGCTCTGTATCACCCTGCCCAGGGCACTGACAACGCCGGTAGTCAATGTCTGATTCAAGCCGAAGGGATTGCCGATGGCGATAACGAACTGACCTACGCGTACCTTGTCGGATTCTGCGATAGGCAGCGGGGCAGGCAAAGACTTGGCCGCATCGATTTTAACAATGGCGAGGTCGTTCAGCGGGTCTGTACCGATCAGCTCAGCTTCGAGTTCTTGCCCGTTAGAGAGTGTCACCAGTAACTGTTCGGCGTCTTCGACTACGTGGAAGTTGGTGATGATATGTCCCTGGTTATCATACACGAAGCCTGAACCGGTTCCGCCCTGGGGCACACGACGGCCAAACATCATGCCGTAGCTGCGGTTGGTGATATGAACGACCGATGGGCTAGCAGTCTCATAGATATCGATGATCTTGGCTTCAAGCGCGTTAAAAGCTTCGTATACCTCACTTAATTCATCATCTGTTACGGCTGCTAGTTCGGTTGCGGCGGTGTCAGACGCCTGGGCAACGACTTCGGTGGGGGGAGACGAAAAAACTGTACCGGTAGGTGATATTATGAGTAAAGTCGAACTGACAAACAGTAAAACCCATTCTCGGGGGGAGATTGTCTTCATCAAGACCTCCTTAAAGTGGGAGCAACCATGCAGTTGCTTCTCTATCTCCAGGATGTAGTGTAATGCTATGATATGACAAGGGCATGAGAAGAGCGTTAGGATTTTGTAACAATTGCCACTTGCCAGTGTAGGGGAGATCACATCTAGGAAAGAAGAAATCAAAAGGCAAAAGGTAAAGGGCAAAGAGCAAAAGTGTCGTCTTTTGAGAACTTAATGCCTGCGAAGACATTGCTTTAAGTACAAAGCGCCCTTGGTTGGGCGCTCTCGCCATCAGGCGCTCGCGTGCTGGCAAACCAGGTGAGGGGCCGGGCCCTAAAGGGACTTCGTAGTTTCAGCGACGAATTTTATTCGGTTCGTGGAAACGCCCAAATTGTAAAGGGGACAAGTACTCAGGATGAACCATGCCGGAAAAACGATTATGTTTAGCTGGGTAAAGGGAACTGGAGGATAAAGCGACTGCCACCCTCTGGGGGCAATTCTATCTTGATCTGACCTTTATTCTGCTCCACCAAAGTTTTTACAATCGAGAGACCCAGCCCTGCCCCGCTACCTGCCTGGACCCCGGAACGTTCATGACGATGGCGGCTGCGAGCCTTATCCACCTGATAAAAGGGATCGAAGATGTGTGGCAGATCGGCCGGAGGGATACCCGCACCACTATCCTGAACGGAAATCAAGATGTTTGGTTTCATCACTTCAGCGCTTACGGCAACCCGCCCACCATCCGCCGTATATTTGATTGCGTTGTCTAACAGGTTGATCAGGATCGCCTCGAGTTGGTCAGGCCAAATCTGCAGAGAGGGCAGTCTTTCGGGTAGCTTCAGAATCAGTTCGACTTCGCCCTGTTCTGCCCGTAGCCGCATGTATTGGACAGCCGCAATTATATGAGGACGGATGGCGATGCGCCGATCTGGTGTGCGAGTATTGTCAGTCTGCTGGAGGCGAGTTAAATCCAGCAGACTGTTCGCCAGGTGTCCGAGTCTGTCGGCCTCGTTATCTATCTCTCTCAAATAGCGATGGGTGATATCTGGGCGTTCGTTGCCCAGGCTGAGTAATGTTTCAGATCTTAGTTTGATATTTGTGAGAGGTGTGCGCAATTCGTGGCTAGCATTGGCAACAAATGCTTGCTGTTGTTCGAGCATATTGCGAACCTCATTCACCATGAAGTTGAAGGCGTAGGCAAGGGCCCCTAATTCATCACTGCGGCTGATTTCGACCTGTTGGTTGAGATCCCCAGCTGCGGCTGCTAACGCTGCCGCCTCCAGCTTGCGAAGAGGATGCACCAGGCGACGGCCAATCCAGATGCCAAGCACCGTTGCGACCACAAGGGCGGCGATTCCGGCTCCGACAAGCCGTAATTGCACATTCCATATTGCCTCCATGATATCTTGCATGGGCTGGCTTAACTGCACCACCCCCAATAAATCACTACCTTGCTGGATGGGGGCGGCAACGAAAAGTGTATCTTCTCCGCTAAAGGGATCCACGCGCACATGGTGTTGCTCTGTCCCGGCCAGGGCGGCTATCACCTCGATCTGATCACGCTGATTGCTGATCTGTTCGATGGGATAAATGCTGTCTGCAACAACATTGCCGCGTGCATCCAATATCGTCACTCTGGCATGTGTGTCGTCGGCGTAGACGGAGGCGACCTGGTGCAAGCGTGGCAAGTCCGGACCTATCTGTGTTAGGACGATGCCACTAGCCTCTTGTTCGAATCGCTTGTCTTCTTCTTCGTCCCCCTGTCCGGATGCATATTCATCCTCTTCGTCTGATTCGTGCTCATCCTTCTCACGTTCGTGCTCATCCTTCTCACGTTCGTGTTCATCCTTCTCACGTTCGCGTTCATCCTCCCACTGGCGGTAAGCTACAAATTCTTCTGAATAGCCACTCAGTGGGTCTTCAAGGTTATTGGCTGCCAGGAACGCGGCCAGTTCTAGATCGTTTTCAGCTGCACTCAGTTGGGTGGTATAGGTAATTTCGCCCACGAACACGGCAAACAGCACGAGCACGACCACGAAAACCAGACCATAAGTCAGTATGATCCGGTATTGCAGACTCCGTTGCCAGAGCCAGCGACCCGGTGGAAGGGGTGGAGGGATCGGTTGAGAGGGCGTCACGATGGTGGTCTAGGATGCAAGTTCATCAGGTGTTACCAGTCGATAGCCGACGCCTCGTACAGTGAGGATCAGTTCGGGTTTGCTCGAGTTGTCTTCCAATTTTTCCCGACACCAGCGGATATGGACATCCAGCGTCCGTGGATCCCCCACCCAGGTTTCTCCCCATACTGCGTCCAGTAAGTCACCTCTGGGCACGACTGCGCCATGAGCGTCCAGCAACGCTATCAAGACATCATATTCGCGTTGAGATAAGGGGACCGGTTCATTCTCCCGTATCACCTGGCGCCGCTTTTTGTCTATACAAAGAGGCCCGATCACAAGAGGAGCGCTCTCGTTTCGCTCCACCACTTGATCAGCAAAATCGACACGGCGCAGGTTGGCTCTGACTCGTGCCAGTAATTCGCGAAAACTAAAGGGCTTGATCACATAATCGTCGGCGCCTAGCTCTAGCCCCATCACCCGGTCCATCTCTTCTCCGCGCGCGGTCAACATGATGATAGGAATGGTGCTCTCTTTGCGGATATCACGGCATACTTCCCAGCCATGCATTCTGGGCATCATCACATCCAGCAAGATCAGATCCGCACGCGCTGATCGTGCCAGTTCGAGTGCTGCAACGCCGTCGTAGGCAGTGAGAACGTCAAAATCTTCGCGCTCGAGTTGAAAACGTAGCGCCTCGACAATCATCACATCGTCGTCAGCCAGAAGAATGGTTTGTGTAGACATGGAATCGATAGTGGTTTATGTGAACTAACATTGATGATGTTTGCTTGGATGCGGCCTAAGGCGTCGTTTCGGCTGATACGTGAACAGGCGGTAATAAGTCAAAAAGAAGATCGTTGCACCAGTCAACAGATACATGAGCTTCACGGCAACTAGATGAGTGTCGCTGCCAGCCATGATACCGTGAACGAAGGCGAATAGAAAGGCCAGGTAGGCTCCGGTATGAATAACCCGCCATAGCTTTCTGCCAATTCGGTTTTTGACATATGTACTGATGATAAGGCTCAACGACAGCAAGAATGCTAGAGTTCCCAGGCCGGTCCAAAGAGGTTCATACGAAGTGGAGAAAGGAATAATCAAGTGCCAGAGCTTGAAATCGATGTATGAATCACCGAGCAGAGCCAGGGAGTGGATCACCATAAACACCGTCGCAAGCAATGGTAGGTATTCGTGCAAGCCATAGACCAGAGTGGCCTCGATCCGGCCCTTGGCGAACTTGCTGCTCATGACAACGCCCCAGCCGGTGGCCAACCACAGTAACAGATAGGCGACAAATCCTCCGGCACGGGCGACGAACCAATAAGCCTGACTATGTTCAGACAGCGGCAGGCCCATGAGTTGGCCCTGCGTTGCGAGCGCTGCATTCGTCTCGACAGGTAAAAATGCTATCACTCTCTGTGTGAGTGTCACTCTCTGTATAAGTGGTTGCCATATGTGGGCAAGGGTTTCGAGATTCTGTCCGGCGCTGAGCCACAATCCCAAGCCAACCAAAGCCGCACCGAACAGCATCCCCAATAAGATATAGAAGATCGATGTCTGCGATGATGTGTTTGTCTGTATTGACATTTGAGCCTCCAGATGGGCTGTTCATGTGATGTGTACGGCTATGGTTTCTGGTTATGACGCTTTGGTGCGGGCGCCTGCATGGGTGGGAGCGGGAGGCGGGGGTGGTATCTCAGGTAGGGTTGGTAGAGAGGGGAGAGGTTCCAAGGTCGGGAGCGGAGCCAATTTGGGGATGGGGGACAGCGTGATGTCATCGACGACACCAGGCGAGTTCGGTTCTGCAATATCGGTCTCATCTGCTTTCGTGCTCCCCGTTGCAGAGGGTATCACCAGTATATCAATCGGTGCTGGTTGCACGAGAGGTTTGATCGTAGGCCATGGCGTTGTGAGCGAAGATGTTGTCGGCAAGGATGATGTCTGAATAGCGGTTTGAACCGCAACATTGGGGGCGGTTTCAACCATGCCATTTTCAATCCGACCTACGAGATTCCAGCCGCCAAATAGGGTTAAAGTTGCCAGTGCGGCCATCGTAGTTTTGGCGCTGTTTGAGATTTTACGTGGTTTTCGTCTGGGTTCAGGTTTAATCATTTTGCCGTCTCTTAATTCAGGAATTCAGTAGCGTTACTCGTCAGCAGCAGTTGCTCTTCATTTGTGAATAGGGCGCCGGCCACATCGGGCAGCGACTGTAGATAAGCTAAACCTGACCTGCTGCCGAGAATGAGGGCGGTTTTGGCATAGATTTCGGCCAGAACAGTGCGTGATGCCACCACACTGACAGAGAGTACGTCGCTGTGGGCTGGTTTTCCGCTACGGGGATCGATAACATGATGCATTGTCTTTCTCTCTTTTCGCCACTGTCGTTTGGCTATCGAGGATGTTGCAAGGGCATTATTCTTAATGTTGAAACGGGCCAGGATACGGTTGGAATCAAGGGGATGTTCGAGATCGATTTCCCAGCCCCGAGTGGATTGCGGCGAACCGTAACCGTAGAGGTCGCCACCGGCATTAATCAGAAAGGGCCCTTCAGCGGCCAACTGGTCTGCGACACGATCGACTGTCCACCCCTTGCCCATCCCACCCAGATCCAGACCGAACCCGGGTGGTTTTCTGATCTCTAGCGTTCGGGGGTTGAGGTCGATGTCTCTGAATGTCACTCCATGAGAATGATGTAAATCGGAGCTTGTCGCACTGGCGATGTCGTCAGCCATGTCAAGGGTCATTCGTTCGAAACTGCGGTCGTAACCCGCCAGCTGGAGTGCATTGAGAATGGTGGGATCGTACAGCCCGCCCGTGGCCTGAGCGGCATAAAGCGCCATCTCTACGGCCTGAAATAAGGTATTGCTTACACGATTCGTTGTGCATTTGCTATGATTGAGCTGTGCAAGCTCACTCTGCGGATCGAAGCGGGAGAGATGGTTTTCGTAATGGGCGAATGTGTTCAACGCTTCCGTTATCGAGGCGTGGTTGCAGGAGTAAACACAGATGTGGATATGGGTGTTCATGGCCCGAAAATCATGCTGATGCCACGCCCATCTCGCTGCTTCTGCCTGCTCTGATCCTTTCCTGGCCGACCTGCCGACTTTTAGATCAGTCGTCATCTTCTTCATGTTCGTCATCATCATGTTCATCATCATCATCATGTTCATCATCATCATCATGTTCATCATCATCATCATGTTCATCATCATCATCATCATCATCATCATGTTCTTCGTGTTCGCCGTCGTGGTGGCTGCTCTGGTCGTTATCTGATCCCTGAACGGCTGTTTGCTGGCTGGCTATTTCGGCATAGGCTAATTCGAGGTCTGCCAGGGTTGTCTGTAATTGCAGGCGCAGGGACTTATCGGTCTCACCGAAGCTCGCTTGATGAGAGATGATTTCATTCTGGAAGACGAGATAATCTTGGGCTATAGCCTCTTGTAATGCCTCTATCTCAAGTTGTAGCGATTGAGTCGATTGCGCTTTTTTGGCTGCTGGTGTGTCCAGATCCACCAATTGATTTTGAAGCGTTTCGACCTGCGCCTGCATGGTTTTATCGAGCGTTGCCAATGCCTCCTGTCCTTGAGCGATTTGTGACTGTAGTGTTAGCTCACGCTCCTTGGCCAGGGTCGCCAGCGCCTCTTGCTGAAGGTCGGGTGAGGGGATGGAACTTGGCTCACCGGGCAGTTGGGCTACCGACAGCTCTTGGGGGCTGGCCCCCTGAGACGGGGTCGCATTAAACATGGCAGACGTAGTAAAGGCTAGGGCCAGGGCGACGACAATGGCGGTGCTTACGCCTGCGGCAAAAAGAGCTAGTTTCTGATTCATAATGGGATGTCCTGGATTCGGGTGTGTGGTGAGAGGTATCGCTACTGTCTATCGCCGCAGTTGAACATTGGCCTCTGCCAGTCTTGCATGTGCTTCGGCAAGCCGATTCTGTAGCTGGTTGATTCGAGGTTGATAGTCTGTGGACAGCTGGTCAAGTTGTTGTTGATATGCTATCTGTCGCTCTTCACGCATTGTCTGCAGTTGTTGAAATTGTGTTGTAAGTTCCGCCTCTTGTTGATCGAGGCTGCTGATCTGCGTTTGCGCAGAGACCACAGCATTTTCAAGATCCTGGATCTGAGCCTGATACAACTGCTGTCGTTCCTGGTACCACGAATTTACTTGATTGATCTGCACAACATATACGGATTCTCGCTCCGCCAGCGATTGTACCCAATCCGTATTTTTAGAAGCCAAGGCCAGGGAATCCTGAACGGTTACCAACGCCTGCTTCTCGGGAGCGGTTTCAATGGGCGCCGCTGTGAGTCTAGGAAGCAGGCCGATAACGCCGGCGCTTAATAGAACAATCAGAGTCAGGCTCGTCGCCAGCAAAGGGCCAATGAGTTTCATCAATTACCTCCATGTGATAAAGGTTCATGTGGGTGGGATGAGGTATACTTCGTTGCTATGCATGATAACGAGTCTGACCGATGTTGTGGTTAACTCAGTTTTATCTCTGGGTTAAGTATGGGTTAAGGACTTAGGACAGAATAATATGCGCATTTAGGGAGCTCCAGAATTTAAATGCCCCCAAAGCCTGAGTCCTACGTGGGACGTGAAACGTAAAACGTGAGGATTTAGGCGTGAAATTATAGTAGTCAGGCACATGTTGAATGCTGTCGAATAGGATTAGGACGCAGACCTGCCCTGAGCAGAGTCGAAGGATGAACGCGGAAAAAGCAGATTCCTTCCCCTTTGATCCGCGTCCCATTCATCTGTCCAACGTGCGATTGACCATTACAATTTGGCGTGAAATCACCACGCACCACGCACCACGAGTTTTGGATTATTATTTTCCTGGAACGGCCCTAAGGTTCGAACTCGCGTACGATTATCTCGTTTTCGGTGCCTCGCACCATCTGCCCGGCATCCCACACAGGCCCCATGATGATGTGCCGGGGAAAGGCTGGATTTTCTCCCATATTCACGCGAATATCTGTGCGACCACTATGCAGCAGAGCACCCCGTACCGTGTCAAAAAGGCCGGGGACCGTAAAGGGGAAGGACTGTGTTTCATCCAGACTGTAGGGTTCTCGCCACGCCTTCTCATATGTATTCCACATAAGCATCGTAGCATCTGTGACCTCACCCTTGTGCACAATGATGTCATATCGTCTCAACTCGTCGGGGCGTTTTACATCCACGACAATGTGATAGTGGAGTACAGGATGTGCGTTCCACGCCGTCTCCATTCGTTCTAGCTCAGCCAACGAGGTGCCTTTTAGCCTGAGTTCACAAGCTGTTAGCAACGATACCAGGACCAGACTACAGGCAATCAACGCCAGTCGCCTTGAAACATGTAATAGTTTTTGTAGCTTAATTGATGCAGCTGGGTGCTGGGTATAACAGATCATCTCAATAATAAACGGCCTTTGTTGTCATTGATTCAAAATATAGTAAGTTAGCAAAGCGCCCCGCACAAGGGCGGGGCGCAGCACGACTTGAGTTGACTCAACGAACAATAATTATCCGCTGCCGCCATCTATTGGATATCCTGCATTTTCCCAAGCTTGCAGGCCGCCTAAAATCGCTTTAGCGTTTGAATATCCATTGTCGAGCAAGATTTGCGCCGAACCGGCGCTGGATTCTTCACTTGGTCACGTACAGTATAAGAGTATCTCGGCTTCGCGTGGCAACTCGCTGAAACGAGTTTCGAACTCGCTGGGGGGGATAACAACAGCGCCGGGGATATGGCCTGCTTCGTATTGTTCGACACTGCGCACATCTACGATGATTGCCGTCCCATCGTCAAAGCTGGTTTTGGTGTCTTGTATAGAAATGCGAGGCACGGCAGGATAAGGGATATCTTCATCAACGACAAGGGGCGCTTGCTGACTTACTGCCGGAGCAGGCTCATCGTTTCGAGGGACCAGCACCAACACCGCCACGAGTACAGCAATTCCCGGTTTGAGAGAAAGGGTGCCGCCTGGTCATTTGCAGGATTGTTTTTCGTAAAGAATAAGCGTACAATTGCGTGTAAGAGTCCCGAAATTGGGGTCCGTAACCGTGAT
>PIVW01001247.1 GCA_003353825.1 Chloroflexota bacterium | reverse complement strand
TCTCGCTGCTGCCCAGCTCGTCGTGAATGAACCCACACTGCCCACACTGCTTGCTCGTGTACGCCTCGGAGCCTGTGTACACCTGGCTGTCGCGATAGAACGTAGCCGTCTGCAACAACCGCTGCCGAAACTTGTGGAAACTCAATGTGCCTAGACGTCGCTTGGTTTTTCTGTCCAGCTTACTGTACTTGGCAATGTCGTGTGCATTAAACTTGGGGAAAATGATCTTGCGGTAATTTTGCAGCAGGTAGTGGCTCGCCTTGTAGTGCAAGTCCCGTATGACACGCTTGCACTTGAGCTCAGCAGCATAGTACTGGCGACATGCTCTCCATAGCCACCGCCGCTGTATCTTACGCTCCTTGCAGGTCAATTGCTGGATGCGCCACCGCTCGCGCTCTTGCTTCACCACCCCCTGCAATTCGTGTAGTCTGCGCTTCCGGCGATCGATCCTCCTGGTCTGCTTGTCGACCACACGGCCCGCATTGGCGCCCAGCAACTCCACTTTTCCCCGAGGCGAATACACTGTCAAGAGCTTGCGGATCTCAGGGTCTAGGGTCACGACGTCATCCACACTGCCCAGTGGCTTTAGTTCCCGGGAGTTGGCTTTCATGGCCTTGGGTGCCAGCAAGAAAAAGTGGCCATACCAGTAGTGCACTTTGCAGTAGACATTCAGATCCTCAGCTGCAGGTGGTTCCCTGGTGGTCGCCAACCGAATACCTCGCATAGGGCACTCGGGTCTCTTCGGCTTGGCTCTTTTCTGCCAGGGCAGGTTCAAGTGCTCTCGGTCTCTGGCTCTGACCTGTTTCGTCGGGTTGTGCCAATCCCAGTTTTTGTAGAGACTGATGGTTTCTGACTTGGAATCTAAGCTC
>PIVW01001246.1 GCA_003353825.1 Chloroflexota bacterium | reverse complement strand
ACAACATACAAGATAGGATTTGTGGCCGCAGTGACCGGGCCAGGAGCAGGGCTGGGCGGTCCGGAACAAAAGACAGCCGATATGGTGGCCGCAAACCTGGAAGGTAACACCATCATCGGACCAGATGGGGTGGAACACACGATAGAATTCATCATGATGGACAGCGAATCTAACCCGGACACAGCTGCTGCCGCAGTGACCCGCCTGATAACCGAAGATGAAGTTGACGTCTTGGTAGCGGGCACATTAAGTGGAAACTCAATGGCGATGTTACCGCTAGCTACAGAAGCAGAAGTAGCAATGGTGTCAATGGCCTCGGCCCGGGCGATAGTTGAAAACCCGGAAACGGGAGAAGCGCGAAAGTGGATCTTCAAAACACCACAAGAGAACACCCACAACAGTATTTGGCAAGCAGAATATCTAACCGCCCAAGGCATCAGCAAAGTGTGTTATCTGCATGAAAACAGCGGCTTTGGTCAAGATGTGTTTGCCCAAGGCGAGAAGGCATTTGGGGAAGCCGGCATAGAGATAGTGTACACCGACTCATTTGAACGCTCAGACACAGAGTTTCCCCAGATAGTCTCCGTCCAGGGAGCCGAATGTGAAGCGGTAGTAATCGGCTCAATTCCGCCCGGGTCGGCCTCGGCTCAGGTGGCAGTACGAGATGCAATGCCAGACATGCCCATCATTCAAGGACACGGCAACTGCACCCCGGCCTTCATAGATTTGGCTCCCGAAGCCATTGAAGGAACCCCCTTACCCTGTGGTCGTTTGTTGGTAGCCGCTGGTTTGCCGGACAACGATCCCCAGAAGAGTTTCTTGTTGGATTACATTGCTGGATACACCGAGTTTACCGGTGAGGGTATCAGC
>PIVW01001245.1 GCA_003353825.1 Chloroflexota bacterium | reverse complement strand
AAAGCGTTATGTTTGGCAAGACAGGCAACATGTTGGTGCTTGCCACAAATGCTCATTTTCTCATCGATGAAGCGGGCCAGGTTATCGGCGTGGAAGGGATAGCCCGTGATAACACCACACATCGGGCACTGGAAGAACAACTGCGGCAATCCCAGAAAATGGAGGTTATAGGGCATCTGGCTGGCGGCGTCGCCCATGACTTCAACAATCTTCTGGGGGTGATGGTCGGCCATGCCGAGATGTTACAGGATCAGGCTACCAATGAGACGATGAAAAGCAATGCCAGGGCCATCATCAAGGCAGTCGAACGCAGCGCTGCGCTGACACAACGGCTTCTGGCCTTTTCCCGCCAACAGACCCTGTTGCCCAAGCCAATCGCGATTAACGATCTGGTGTATGGATTGGAGGATCTGCTTCATCGCACCCTTGGCGAAACCATAGAATTAACGACAACTTTCAAAACACGAACAAGCGTCGCACTGGTTGACCCACACCAGTTCGAGAACGCCCTGATCAATCTGGCTGTCAATTCCCATTATGCCATGCCAAATGGTGGGATGTTGATAGTCCAGACCGATAATGTCACGCTGGATGATCAATATGTCGCCCAATATGACGATGTCGAGGCCGGAGAATATGTCAAGGTTTCCGTTATTGACACCGGCTGCGGCATGTCTCCCGAGATTTTGAACAAAGTGTTCGAGCCGTTCTTCACAACTAGGGATATCGGCGAAGGCAGCGGCCTTGGTCTGAGTATGGTTTATGGATTTGTCAAACAATCCCGGGGCCATATCACAATCACCAGTGAGGAGGACGTCGGCACGATCGTCAACCTTTTCCTGCCACGATCGAATGTGGCCATCGATGCACC
>PIVW01000559.1 GCA_003353825.1 Chloroflexota bacterium | reverse complement strand
ATAATATCTATCATGAGCAGATTGTCCTTTGTTTTTCAGATTGAATCTGGTTGTAAAAAACAATTATACAATCTGCTCTGTCTTTCTCATTAGCTCAAATGTTCGGCGAAGGTATTGAGATCTGCCAACCTGCGTTGGAGAGGTGTCTCCTCCTCCTCTACACCTTGAATCAAGTCGGCGATTCTCCCTAATTGGGTGTCCATGCCCGTTTCGGTCACCACATAGGCGCCACGCCCATAAGTAATGATCGTGCCCATATGAACCATATTGGTTTGATCCCCAATCTGGATATCCGTGCCATGTATGACTTCGACCTGTTTGTCGATCGGTTCGGATTCACCCGTGAGCGCTGACTCCTGTGCTTTCAAGCTCATGCTTGTTAAGATCCGGCCATCTGCCGGGACGATGTTGCCCGCTTCCAGGAGCACGATATCGCCAGGCGCCATGTTTGTCGAGGATACTTCGGTAACCTCAGCATCCCGCCGCACCCTCACCGTGGGCACTGATAGTTGTTTGAGCGCTGCCATGGCCTGCTCGGCGCGGTACTCTTGGCTAAAGCCCAAAACAGCATTGAGGGCGACAATTGCCAGAATGACAACGACCTCGGTGTATTCACCCAGAAGCAGTGAGATCAAGGCGGCGATCAGAAGGACAATCACCATGACCTCGGTGAATTGCACCGCAAAAATACGCCACGGGCTTTTTTTGCCCTGATCGACCAGTTCGTTCGTGCCGTATCGCCTTAGTCGTTCCTCAGCCTCGGTGCTGGTCAGCCCAGTATCGGCGTCGCTATTAAGCCTCTGTAAGATCTCATCTCGGTTCGTACTGTACCAATCCATATCTACCCCCGTTATTTTGATCGTGGCCCCACAAGGTCAGCGTATTCAGGATGTTTGTGAATAATACCGGCGACAAAGGGACATAGTGGTATGACCCTAAGACCGGCGGCGCGAGCGTAATCAAGGGCAGCCACTGCCATCTTACTGGCTATTCCTTGGCCTAAAAGGGGCTCAGGCACACCTGTGTGCGTGAAAACAATGGTGTCAGTGTTTTTCAGGCGGTAATCGATCAATGCGACTTGATCTCCGATAACCACCTCAAATCTGTTTGCTTCTTCGTTATTGATCACTTCGATATTGTCAGAGTCCTTTTATTTGTACCTCGAGTTGATTAAGAACTGAATTCCTGATCGCCCTATGATGGTTCACAAGAAAGTCAGACGCCACTGCGAATATCAGGATGCATTCAGTTCGGTGATATCCTGTCGTAAATGTATACCTCGGATCTCGTACCCATGTAATAGCATCTCAAAACAGCCCTCGGTACGGCCGATAAATTCTGGTGGACTAATACCTTTACGTGTAAACGAACCGGCAAGTACCTGTCGGACGACCTCTGTACACGTGTATCCGGTTGTTCGAGCCATAGATGTCGTTCGGGTAACAGCGTCGTAGTGATCGATCAGATCAAAGGTATAGCGCAGCGATTTGCCCGCCCGCTCTCCTTCGACGATAACTTTCATAACTGTCAAGTCCTCTTCACCTTCATGTAATTCCCATTGATCAAAGAGCAGTGTGGAGGTAAACGCACGTGGTGTGATCGATTGTCCGTTGATATCAATCGGATCAGTATCGAAAAAGCCACTATCACGAAAGACGCGCATGATGTTGGCATGGCCGGGATAGCGCAAGGTCCTCTCGATCATAAAGGGGGCATCCATCGTCCGCATTAAGGTGCGCAACCCATCGGTATTGAAAGCCTCCAAAGTGCCGATCTGTGGAAAGTCAAGCAATTCAATATCGGATAGGGCCGGACGCACAACCATTTGTCCATGTTCGACAAATCGGCTGGGGCGTGTATATAGCTCGATGATATCGCTAGGTGAAAACACAGCCTTATATTCGTAGGGCCAGTTTCGCACTTCAGGCAGGCCGCCGACATAACATGCCGTACGTTGTATTCGATCCAATTGGGCATCGACATAGCCTAGAATGATGTTGTGCAGGCCAGGCGAGACACCACAATCGACCACTGCAGTAACTTCCTGGGCACGTGCCAGTTCGTCAAGTAAAAAGGGATCTTCATCAAAAAAGGAAATATCGACAACATCCTTTCCGCATAAGATCACCTGTTTGAGTGTCTCGAATCCCATATACCCCGGCAGTGCGCAGACTACCAGATCTGCATCGGCTACACGATCGGCGATGACATTTTTATCTCTGAGATCTGCTGTGTCATAGCTGATTGCGACTTCATTAGCCAGCGATTCCAAGACTCTGAAATCGCTATCAGTGGCGCTTACTGACAGCGTTGATTCGGCGGCCAGATCTTTGATAATTGCACTACCTATCAGGCCAGCGCCTAAAACCGATATCTTCATTCGATCTCCATGAGCAAGATTTCATCAATGCAGGCGTTGTGCAGCTTAGGACTTGAGTCCCATCTTTCCATCTGCGAGCGTGTAAACAAAGTCGCAGGATAAACGAGTATGCGGCAGGGAGCAAGTCGCCGAAATCGGACTAAAGACAGCGGGCCTGATCTGCGCCACTTTAGAAATGTCTGCTCAGTAATTCAGGTCTGATTTAAACAAGCGGTGATGGGTAGCTACGATTTTATGCCGACCTGCACTCATTTTAGTTGGAATGGGCAACTATCTGATACAATTCGCGACGCATTTATTGAACATATGCCCCATTTCGTTCTTGCCAGATTTACTACCTGTTGCATCTGAGCGATTTGCGACCTAGTGGTATCTTCTCAATTTGTATTTTTTAGTTATTTCGTTGCAGGAATTGGAGACAAGATGACCAAGCACAAAAAAGCACATAGCTCAACACACGCTGAAGCAGCACCCCACCGTACGACGCTACAAACCATTGTCCTCATTTACGTCCTGCTCCACGGCGTCTTCTGGACGATAATGACACGTTCTTTCGTCCTCCAGATCGGTCCCGAAGATACGACGCTCATGCTTAGCTTGCTGGTGTTAGGCTCAATTGCCAGCATTGTTGCCGGTATCGGCATGTGGATATGGAAGCGTTGGGGGCTGTACCTCTATGCTGTGTCTGTCGTCGTAGTGTCGATTCTCGTATTTGTGGATACCGGCGGCAGCATGCTTATGTTGTTTGGTTCTCTTTTGCCACCCATCATCGTCGCTTATATTTTACAGCCGGGGTTTTCGCAATTCAAGTAGGGAAGTCAACACTCGATTGTATCGAAGGTCCGGCGCTCATTCGCCGGGCCTTTCTTATTGTCTGATGATGAGTGAATTCATTTTGCTGGTTCAAATTAGACTCCCCTGAAAAAAGGGTCTAAACAAGCAGTAAAGGCCGAGACAACAGCAAAAATGGTGGGGTTTGGACGCGTGTTTCCCGTAAAACCCTATGTTTTCCTCTGCGTCCTCTGCGATCTCTGCGGTTAACAGGCTTTTTTCAGTGGACTCAAATTAGGTTCGTACTGTTCCGAGATAGAAAGGGCATCGCCCGCGGCCCCCAGTAGTGGTCAGATGACATCGCCTCATCGAAGCCTAGCACTTCGGAACCACTGTCCAAAACTGTGGCGCTATAGGGCAAACCGGGCAAAACT
>PIVW01000558.1 GCA_003353825.1 Chloroflexota bacterium | reverse complement strand
TCGCCCGAATCAAAGATCGCCTGCATGGTCTCTTCGGTTGCCACGAAATCGTTCAGGAAGGCTTCGGCCAGCAGGGCATTCTCGCTGAAGGCGTTTATCATGAAACCTTGCACACCCATGAAGGGCTGTCCATCAACTGCCTGCGCCGGCAGAGTCGTGATGGCGTAAGGCACACCTGCATCGTTGAAACGGCTAAGGGACCAAGGGCCAGTGATCATCATGGCAGCATCGCCATTTTCATACAGCACGTGCATGGTATCCCAATCCACGTCCGCCACAATGTGGCCATCTTTTACAGCCTGATCCAGGAAGCTGGCTGCAGCCAACGAACCTTCGGAATCCAGGCCAACGTCACCAGGATCGTAATTACCATCAGCATCTACGCCGAACACGTAGCCGCCAAAGGCGGTCATCAGTGGATAGTAGTGGAAGGGATCATCCTCTTGCATGACCCAGCCTTGTTTCACAGTACCTGCTTCTTCCAGTTCGGTGGCGATGGCAATGACCTCATCCCAGGTGGTCGGTGGCTCGGGTACCAGTTCGGGGTTGTAGATCAGGGCGATATTTTCTGTAGCATAGGGCATGCCTACAAGCTCACTGTCGAAAGTGAAGGCTTGCAACGCCGGTGCGACGAATTGATCTTCGTTATCGATGGTGATCGGCGCAACGATGCCGGAGCCATATAGTTCGCCCAACCAGTCGTGGGCGCCCAAGAAGATGTCGGGACCTTCACCGGAGGGACCGGCCAGCTTCACCTGGTCCCGGATGTCAGCGAAGTCCACTTCTTGCACGACCAATTCGATGCCATATTCTTCGAGCACGGCAGGCGCCAACTCTTCTATTACCGGTGCACGGGTGTTATCAGCCCAGATGACCAACTGCGCCTGTGCTTCTTCGACGGGCGCTGTAGTAGGTTCAGGCTCGGGTTCAGCAGTCGGGGCCGGCGCTTCATCACCGCCTCCACAGGCTGCTAACGTCAGTGCTGCTACAGTGAGGACAATGAGAAGAACCACCCAGGTTCGTTTAAACATGTTTCTACTCCTAGAAAGTGATTGAATGGGTTGATAAACGATAAAGTTGAACATCATGTCGCCGTTCACACCCGCGTCATGAACTCAGATAGCAGGCCATAGCCAACGGGTATTGAACAGATATAATGTACCAAGTTATTGTGAGTGCCGAGGCGGCAAAGCAAGGCGTCGGTGTTAGGCGACTTCCGAAAAATAATCGAGGGAGATCATGAATACTCTGAAGTAATACAGTGGCTGCTTTTGCGGTCATCTCAGCATAGGGACGCGCAAAGCTGGTCTATCTCGTCCGACCTCCCGGTGCTGCCGCCACCCAGAATCCTGTATCCGTGTTTGTGTGCTACCCTGAGTAAACCCTGCATCACCTGAGAAAAATAGCTATCCTCAAAATATCCTTCGAACATCTGCGGTACAACAATCGCCAGCGTGCAGGTCCTTTGTGTACTTAGCGAACGCGCTATCGCATTGGGCTGGAACCCGAGTTGCTCAGCAGCATTGATCACTCGTTCTCGAGTCGGATCACTAATACGGGAGTTTCTCGATAAAACACGGCTAACCGTACTAGGATGAACTCCTGCCTTTTTAGCTACATTGCGAATTGTGGGCATGTATGAGACCAAGTATTTGACAACATTGACACGTGCAACCGTTTGCATTGTCGACGCTATTGTAATTGCAACCGGTTGCAGCGTCAAGAGAATCTCGATACCGTTATGAAAGAATAAGTACAGTATTCCTCATAAGATCGAGAACTCAAACGACGCATCAGGTATCCGTCCCAAAAAATGCAAAATATCCGATAGTAATGGACTTTGTCCCATGAACTCCGTACTCACAGTACAGAACGTGTGCGGTTGAATTAATAGCGTTAGTCAAGTTATACTGTGTGAGGACAACCTGCCTATGACTATATTAGGCGCTAAGTACTAGATAGATTATGTTGAAAAAATATGACGAACAAAGTCGATGGGCTTAACGCGGAAAGCCCAATTGATATCTCAAAGATAACTGAGTATCTGTACATCGGAGCACACCCGCGATCAGGCGCTGTGGAATATGTGGGGCAGCTTGGCATTCGCCTTGTTATTTCCATGCTAGCCATCAGGCCGACCCAAGCTTTCACACAACGGCCTTTCAAGGCGGTCATGTTGCCAAGTTTCGACCATCCCCGAATCCCCATTCCCGTTTTTGTGCTCCGCCGAGGTGTGAGGGCAGCGTTACCGGTGATCGAAGCGGGTGATGCTGTTATGACCTATTGCAAGGAGGGACGCCATCGTAGCGTCGCCATGGCTTGTTGTATTCTCATCAGCCAGGGGTATTCGGTCGAAGATGCAATGCAGCTCGTACGAGAGAAGCGAGAGGTCGCTGATCCACAAGCACCTCATATCGAGCGGCAGATCAGGCGATTTGCAGAATCGTGGGCAAGCAACCCACTCTAACGCTAAGTCCATAGGAGTTGGATTCATGTACAAATCAATTCACGTTGTCGCCAATCCCGCTTCCGGCCAACCTGAACCCGTGCTTCATACGCTGAACTCGGTGTTTCATGCAGCCGCTGTTGATTGGGATATCTCTATTACCAAATCCAGTGGTGACGCCGGTCGACAGGCTTTGCAGGCAGCGACAGAGGGCGCCGATCTGGTGGCAGTCTACGGTGGCGATGGCACGGTGATGGAAGTGGCCAGTGCCCTGGCAGGATCAAGAACAGCCATTGCCATCCTGCCCGGCGGTACGGCCAACGTCGTTTCCGTTGAACTTGGCATCCCCAAAACTCTGGCAGAAGCAGCTCAACTCACTGTGCAGGACTCGCACACGACCCGGGCCATTGACATCGGCGCCTGTGGCCAGCGGCGATTTCTGCATCGAGTCGGTATCGGTTTGGCCGCCGACAAAGTAAAGGGTGCAACACGTGAACTCAAAGACAGATTCGGCACCTTTGCCTACTCGATCGCGGCGCTGCAGTCAGTCAAGAATCCGACCCAGGCCAGCTATCACATGACTCTGGATGGCCGCCAAATCAACGCGCAAGGCATCACCTGTATCATCGCCAACTCTGGCAACATGGGCGTGCCGGGATTGAAGCTGGCCAAAAACGTAAGTGTGAGTGATGGTCTACTGGATGTTTTCATGATCAAGGATCGTGGCTTTTTCTCAATCTTTTCCTCGGCAGCCAGCATCGTTGACGTGACACCAAAATCAGATTCATTTCACCATTGGCAGGCCAAAGAAATCAGGATCGAAACTAATCCGCCGATGGAGACGCAGGGAGATGGAGAGATGTGGGGCCACACCCCCATCCAGCTATCGGTCATTCCTGGCGCCGTTCGCGTACTCGTACCGGCAGCCTGAACGGCCAACCCCCTCAAATCCGCTTGATCAAAAACCACATTCCAACAACGGCACCAACCACGCGACCAAACGACCACATGACAAGGTGACAAGGTGACAATCTGCTAACGACCGTACGTACTTCGAATCCAAGACCACACGACCAACCGACCACGCGACCACACGACCAACACGACCAACCGACCACGCGACCACACGACCAACACGACCA
>PIVW01001244.1 GCA_003353825.1 Chloroflexota bacterium | reverse complement strand
TATTTTCAAGGGCTACAGGACGATGTGAGAGTCTATCACCGTGCATTAACACAGTCCGAGATCACGCACCTATCCTCACAGCGTGGGGTTGAGGGTCCACCTCCTGTGGGTCTTGGCGATGAACAACTGTGGTTATGTCCCAGCATCAATGACTCGGCTAATGACATCAGTGGCAATGGCAATGACGGCACCTATCAAGGCAATATGGGGACAATTGCTGACACCTCGAATGGAGGTAGCCGATGTTATGAATTTGATGGGTCGAATGACTACATCGACGTTGTTTCCTCTGGAGTTCCTGCCGCAGCATACTCTGTATCTATCTGGCAGTATTCGACACGTGGTGCAGTAACCACGGCATTGAATGCTGGCGATGGAAACGACCGAACTGTTAATATCGACGGCGTGAGGGCCGGAGCCTCTGGCGACAATCATGGACACAAAAGTTCTGGCAGTTCCTACTGGGTGAACAACAGTGTCACACGCTCGTCCGCAACATGGTATCACTACCTGCTCACATACGATGGAAGTGAACTCAAGTTGTATGTCGATGGGCAGTTAATCAACTCCCTCGCCTCCGTCCCGAACACGACTTACACAGAAACGAAGTGTTGGATCGGACAATACCTAGGTAACGGTTTCTTTTTCCAAGGCAGGATGGATGACATCCGCACATACGACCGAGCCCTAACCCAATCCGAAATCACACACCTAGCGACCAGTAGAGGTATCGAGGGATCGCCAAGCGGACCACCAGCACAATACAACGCATTCCTAACGCATGCATTCAAACAACTCTTTCAGACGAGGCTCCGATGAGCAGACCAGCAACTTTGAAAGTAGGCGCAACGTCCTACTGGACGATCATGACCT
>PIVW01000092.1 GCA_003353825.1 Chloroflexota bacterium | reverse complement strand
TGTTACACTTCGTACAATGATATGTGATAACATTCTGAATCATAATGGTACTCCGCTCGATTGCTTTTAACGCAGAATATCAATTGGAACATTTTCAGTCAATATGTAACCACTACCTGAAAATCAAAAGGAAAAGTGCAAAAAGCAAAAGTATTGTCCGCTGTTTTGAAAATCGGAAGGGCACGGTTGTACGCTCGGGCTCGTGCAGATTGGGGGCGGTTTCGAGCGGCAGGCCCAGTTGTTCCGCCACGATGCGGCCGGTCTCGGCGGCTTTGGGTTCCACACTGATAACGATTACTCCGGAGCGTGCTCGACCACGCGCAGGGCCAATTGCAAGCTTTGTTTTCGCCCGATTTCGGCAAGCCGCCACTGTCTGGACGGAACAGCAGGATCGAAAACAGGTTGGGCGTGTTTGATGAGAATAAGCTTGAACATTGCAGCATTGCCGCGTCAAACCACAGAGCTTGCCAGATGAGTGGCGGGGAGACTAGACTGGGTTTGTTAGCTGTTAGCTGTTAGCTGTTAGCCGTTAGCGTTGGCTCCATGCGTACATGATCTACTCGAACTACCAATAGCACATCACCCCCTCACCCCCTCACCCCCTCACCCCCTCACCCTGTGCCCCCCACCCGTATCACCAATCCCACCGCCTTCGACGCCGCCCTGCAACGCTTGGCGCGTCCGCATGTATTGCAGACCAGCCACTGGGCCGCGCTCAAGGCTCTGACCTGGTCTTCTGAACACTACCTGTGGGGCAACCCCGAACAGCCGGATAGCGCCGCTACGATTTTGACGCGTCGCCTGGGCCGTTTACCCATACGCATCCAATATGTGCCAAAAGGCCCTGCAACGACTGACTCAAGTCAATGGCAAGATCGTCTGGCGTGGTTGGAGCAACATGCCGCAAGCTCCGGGGCGTTGTTCATCAAGATCGATCCTGATATCGATGAAGAAAGCGAAATCGGCCAGCAGTTAGTTGGCAACCTGCGGCGGCGGGGATGGGTGTTCAGCCGGGAGCAGATCCAGTTCCGCAGCACGGTGGTATCTGATCTGTCGGTAGGGGAAGACGTTCTGTTGGCAGGGATGAAACAGAAGACTCGATATAACATCCGTCTGGCCGGACGTAAGGGCGTGCAAGTACGAATCAGCGATGACTATGTCACCTTCTATCAGCTTTACGCTCAAACAGCGGCCCGCGATGGTTTTTTGATCCGGCCTCAAGAGTATTATCTGACGGTGATGCCACGTATGCAGGGAAATGGTTTGGGTCAACTTTTGTTAGTCGATGTCGAAGGAGAAGCTGTGGCTGGTCTGTTCCTCTTTCGTTTGGGAGCGACAGCCTGGTATTTCTATGGCGCTTCCTCTAGCGCACATCGCAAACTCATGCCCAACTATCTCTTGCAGTGGGAGGCCATGCGTTGGGCTAAAGATCATGGTTGTAGCAGGTACGATTGGTGGGGTGCACCTGACGAACGAGTCGAAACTGATCCCATGTGGGGAGTGTATCGCTTCAAGGAGGGCTTCGGTGGCAGGTATAGGCGTTGGATCGGTGCCTGGGATTACGCACCTCGGCCAAGATTGTATTATTACTACACGCAAATGATGCCAAAAGTGTTACATGCCATGCGGCGGAGAGCGTAGACTTGGAGATTCAGTAAGATCAATGTCCGATTACCAGCAGATGTATGATCGTATGGCGCCCTTTTACGGCATTTTCTGGCAGTGGGTGAAACCCTGGTATCGCTACACGATGGCTGTGTTACCGGAATTGCCTGAAGGTGGATCAGTATTGGAGATAGGACCGGGTCCCGGTGTGCTACACGAGCAGTTGGTGGATAGATATGCGCTTGTGGTTGGATTTGATCTATCACGGGGGATGTTAGGCAAGACCCATGAGAGGTTGAATCAGATGGGAAAATCCGGGCGCTTAGTACAGGGGGACGCCACCAGACTGCCATTCGCCACCGCCTGCTTCGATGCCCTGACCATGACATTTGTCTTCAGCGCGATCCCCGATGGCCCCATTGCCATGTCCGAGTTCTATCGTGTGCTACGACCAGGTGGTGTTTTGGCTCTGGTCGATGCCGGTGAGCCGGACAACAAGAACCGCCCAGGGATGTGGTTAGCCCGTGCCTGGGAGCTATTTGGCGACTTTATGCGCGAAGAAGCGGCCCTGATGCAAGCGGCAGGATTCGCAGTGCGCAAGAGAAAACAATTCGGCGCCTTCGACAGCATCCGGCTTGTGGTCGGACAAAAACCATTGAATGATTAATATCTCGACAATCCCCAGCTTGAGCCGATACGTCCCGCGGGATCCAAGCCCTGGACGGAAATACGAAGCACCATGATCCAGGGCATGTTGGCGGGGTGTCTGGAAATCCTGCCCTTGTTAGTGTTCTTCAATCCCGCTACCTGGCGGCGGTAGAGCATCGATCTTGTAGGTCGGCTGCCATACTCACAATAGGCCCTGTGGTATAATCAAGTGTTTTTAAAGACAGCGGCACAGAGTCATTTGGCGCTTTCGGGTCTTGTGCGGCCTTGCAAGACAAGCGTGTTATGTTTGCACACGCAACACGCAACACGTGTTTTTCGAGATTCACAAGAGATCCTGCTAAACTAATTCATTTTCTTCGACGCTTGATACATCCCTACCACAACCAGCGTCTTCAATCGACAAACATCTCACTACACACAGCTATGCTACGTAACCTATTTTCAAAAGTCGTCGGCGATCCGAACGAGAAAGAAATCAAACGCATTCAGCCTATTGTCGACGAGATCAACGCGCTCGAGCCCGAGATGCAACGTTTGAGCGGCGACGAACTGAAAGAACAAACCCAGGCTTTCCGGGATAAGCTTCAGGCCGAAACAACGCACCTGAGCCAGGAATTGGTTGAACTGAAATCGGAATTGGCCCAGGCGGAAGACCCCAGCGATATCAACAGAATCAAAAGCCAGGTCGAACGCGTGGAGGATGATCTCAGACAGCTTCAAGAGGATGTTCTGGAAGAGATCTTACCCCATGCCTTTGCTATTGTGCGCGAAACGTCCATACGCGTCATGGGCATGCGGCATTACGACGTACAAATGATCGGTGGTGTAATTCTACACCGCGGCGTGATTGCCGAGATGAAGACCGGCGAAGGTAAAACACTGGTCGCCACCTTACCCCTTTATCTCAACGCCCTCACAGGCAGGGGCGTCCATCTGGTTACACCTAATGACTATCTCTCCAAATACGGCGTGCAATGGATGGGGCCTATTTTTCACTTTTTGGGGATCAGCGCTGCCGTCATTCAGAGCGGCGCCGGCAATCCCGATAAAGCCTCATTCCTCTACGATCCCGAATTCCCCAGCGAAGATGATCGTTATCGCAACTTACGTCCCATCAAACGCAGTGAAGCGTACCAGGCAGACATCCTCTACGGTACCAACAACGAATTCGGCTTTGACTACCTGCGCGACAACATGGTTTCAGAGACCAGTCTGCTCTCTCAACGGGAGCTTAATTACGCCATCGTAGATGAGATCGACAATATTCTCATCGATGAAGCCCGTACCCCCTTGATCATCTCAGGGGCGGCGCAGGAATCAAGTGACAACTACCGGCGTTTTGCCCAGATCGTTCCCAGCCTGAGAGAGGAAGAAGATTACACACTTGACGAAAAAGATCGGGTGGTCACCCTTACAGAAGAAGGCTTGATAAAAGTCGAGGGTCGGGCTGGGGTCGCGGAAGATAAGAGTCTGTATGATGCCGAATACGCCGAACTAGCACCTTACATGGACAACGCCCTGCGCGCACACGTCTTGTTCAAACGGGATAAAGACTATATTGTACAAGGGAACGAGGTTGTCATCGTCGATGAATTCACGGGCCGCCTTATGCATGGGCGCCGCTATTCTGAAGGGCTTCATCAGGCTATCGAAGCCAAGGAAGGGGTGAAGGTCCAGCGAGAAAACCTGACGATGGCGACCATCACCTTTCAGAATTTCTTCCGTATGTACCGCAAACTGGCGGGTATGACCGGTACCGCTGAGACTGAAAAAGAAGAGTTCTTTCGCATTTACAATCTCGATGTGACGGTTATACCTACCAATGTGTCCATTCGACGGGATGATCAATCTGACCAGGTGTACCGAACGCAACGCTCAAAATTCACAGCGGCCCTGGATGAGATCGAGAGAGCACACAATCTGGGCCAGCCGATCCTGGTGGGGACCAGTGCCATCGAGACCTCTGAGTTTATCGCCTCGTTGTTGACACGGCGTGGAATCGACTATAACGTCCTCAATGCCAAAAATCATGAGCGTGAGGCCGTTATTATCGCCCAGGCGGGCAAGACCGGCGCCGTGACGATCGCCACCAATATGGCCGGCCGTGGTGTCGATATCCTGCTTGGTGGTAATGCCGAGAACCTGGCTCGCGATGAATTGAGGCGGACGGAGTATGATCTCAATGATGTCTCAGAGCAAGATTGGAATGACTCTATCGACATGCTCCGCAAAGGAGAGGATCCGAGCGAGCACTTTACTGAACCCTGGGTTGAAGTGTTAGCCCGGCATTGGCAGCAAACCAAAGAGAGTGGAGATAAAGTCCGAGAGTTGGGTGGCCTTTATGTGGTAGGTACAGAACGCCACGAGGCCCGCCGCATCGACAACCAGCTTCGTGGTCGCGCCGGACGGCAGGGAGATCTCGGCCAGTCTCGCTTCTACCTCTCATTAGAAGATGATCTCATGCGGCGCTTTGGTGGCACTTCCATTGCCGGCATTATGGAACGGCTCGGCGTCGAAGATGACATGCCTATCGAAGCCGGTGTGGTGAGCAAAGCCATCGAGCAATCCCAGACACGCGTCGAAGGCTATAATTTCGATATGCGTAAGCACGTTCTCGAATATGATGATGTGGTCAATCGTCAGCGCGAAGTTGTCTATGACCAGCGTCGTCGTATCCTCACCGAGCCCACCATGAAGCCGCAAGTGCAACGCATGACTTACGATTACATCGATACTATGGTCGAGAACCATACGGGTGGCCGTTATGAAGAGGATTGGGATTTAGCGGCTTTGCATAACGCCGCCATGCGCGCCATACCCTTACCCACCACAGAATCGGCCGAATCCTGGAAAAGCCTCAGCCAGGACGAACTACGGGAGCGTCTCTCAGATATCGCGGATGCGGCTTACGAAGCAAAAGAACAACGTCTGGATAGTGAAACCATGCGCAGCATCGAGCGAATGCTTATGCTCCAGGTGTTGGATCGGCGCTGGGTACGGCATCTAACCGACCTGGATGTACTGCGTGAGGGGATTGGCTTGCAAGCTGTTGCCCAACAAGATCCCTTGGTCGCTTACAAGACCGCTGCCTTCAATATGTTCAACGAGCTGTTGGCCAGTATTGAAGAAGATATCGTTACCCAGATCTACCATATCGAGATCGTTAGGCAACGCCGGCAGCAACCGCTACGGGCAGTACATCCCAATGCGGGCGGCGAAGGCAAACCGGCGCCTCAACGTCGAGCCGGCCCGCGCTTGAAACGGAATGATCCCTGCTATTGCGGCAGCGGTAAAAAATACAAAGAGTGCCATATGCGTAGCGATCGCGCGGGTGGTGGCAATGGTGCAGCAGCGCAGCCCCAGGACTCGGCCCAGCCAGCACAAGCAAGCGCGGGAACCAGACGGCCCCCCAAGCGCAAACGCAAGTCCAAGAAGAAACGTTGACTCATTCACCCCCTGATAGATTTGCAGAAAACAGCTATTGGCGAAATACTTAGATAAGGCTCTTTCAGCAGAATACTGATCTATTTCAATCTGAAAAAGCCTCAAGCGAATTCCTCAATGGAGCAAATCTTTGGATCAGTATAATAGGGAATTCGCCTAGCGCCTTATCACGCTTGCCATACCTCTCTCACCGCGAACCTTTATGAAAAGCGTCTTCTTCCACAACCCGGCCCTCTCCTGCCGGGTTGTCCTGTTTTCCAATCGGGCCAATTTCATGGAGGCTCTACTGTGAGCGACGATCTCCCTCGCCTGCGCCGCTGGTTGCAGCGACACCAATTGCAGACACCCGCCGCCATCATCGCCGAAACATATCGCCCTCTGGGATTTTTCGCCGGACAAGTACTCTCGGCTGTGCATCCATTACTGCCGGGGGGCCAGGCTAAGCGATGGGGGGAAACGCTTAGTAGCTGGGAAGAAGAGGGTCCCGGACGGCAACTGAATCAATCAGATAACAACCAGACCGCTACAAAATCATGAACCAGTTCGGGAGCTTACCTTTGCTTGACCTCATCAGCCTTATACTCTTCATGTTTATCGGCGTCATTCTGCTGATCAATCGCTCCCTGATGGTTGATCCTGAAGCCGATTTGTCGCAGTCTACCAAGGCGACCGATCATACGGCCACTCTGACCGCTGGTATCAGCTTTGAGCCAGACGCCCCTCTCGATAGTGCAGCCGGCGATACCAATGATCCGCTGCTTATTGTCTATAATGCAAGAAACCGTTATCTGGGTCCGGACCAGACTGCTCTGGCGCTGACATTATTGGATCCGGACAAACCGTATACCGCAATAAAGGGACATATCCCAGCAGATCACCCCACCTATATAGATCCCTCTGAAACGCCCAAATATCTGGGTTCTGCCGATCCCTCTGCCGGTCCCTCCCTATTTCTTCTGAACCCCGCTGCTCGTCTTGGCGAAGAAGCGCTCGAAGGTTCGCGCTTGGCCGTACTCCCCGTGCTACGGGCAGCCATTATCCTGTTGGCACTGATTCCGCTCTTATATCGACTCCTTGTTGGCTAGAGAAACCCCGTTTTATGGTTCCCCAGCGATCTTCAAATTACAAGGTTATGCATTGGCTGGCACTCCTGTTTGGCATGTTGAGCGGAGCAATTATCTTTTTCAACTACTTTTTGCCATCCCCAACCCTCGATGGTATCGCCCAGCCCATTTTACAATGGGTTGTGTTGCTGACGGGCGCCAGTCTACTTTTTGCTGCCACCCATCTCCTGGTACAACATGCCCGGCGGCTGATGCAGAATCCGGCTAGTGGTTTACTGGTATTGGGGTTCATCGTTACTTTTGTGGCCGGTTTGCTGGCAGAAGGGTTTAATAATGGATTGGGTTTATGGATATATCGCTGGACTATAGCACCGGGCATGGCCGCACTTTTCGCATTGCTGCCCATTTTCCTGGCCTATGCGCTGTATCGGCGTCTGCATGTCCGTGATGTGGGCATGTTTCTGTTCGCGGCGACCCTGCTCGTCGTGCTTATCGGTCAGACGCCCGCTTTGGTCGAGCGCTTTCCGGTGTTGGCAGCATTGCGACATAATATACTGATCGGTCCGGCCGCCGTCGCTTTTCGGGGCGTACTGATCGGCCTTGCACTTGGCATCGTTCTTTCCGTTCTCGCTCGCCTGCACCGATAATCATGATCACCTGCTCGAATTGCGGCCACGAAAACGCAGATGAGGCCAAAATATGTGAACGCTGTGCTCAGCCATTGGATGCAAACACGCTGCCTCCACCCCGATTGCTGGCGCAGATTCAAGGTCTAATCCCCCCCGAACCCATCATTAGCACGGGGCAGTTGAGCGGTAATGTCGATTTGTCTGCTATTGAAGTCCGTGAAAAAGCCGCCGAGCCTGAGGTTGACGCCCTTCTGGTGGCCGGAGCAGCAGTCATCGCCTCTCAGATAGCTGAACCCGAGTCAGAGGTCGTAGAACCAGCAGCGTGGTTGGAGTCAGACCAGAGGGTTGCTGCCCCACCACCTTTGCCACCTCATGTTCGCCATAAAGAACCCGCCAAGGAGCAACCATCTCGTCTTCCCTTAGTGCTGGCCCTACTTGCCCTACTCCTTGTCATAGCTGGGCTGCGGTATCCGCTGGCCAGCTATGTGGCCGCTCCCCGTCGCCCATCCGTTGAAACCGCTTACACCTATATCGAGATCCTGCCTGAGCGACCACGGGTACTGTTGGCGTGGGACTATGAACCCACCACCCAGGGTGAGATGCAGCTATTCGCCCTGCCCATTCTGCAACATCTTTACCAAAAAGGTGCCCGCATCGCCAATGTCAGCCTGCGACCCACCGGCCCCGCCGTTGCTGCCGCTGCCATGGCGCAGTTCGATCTTTTGCGTCCACCCGGCATTCAATCGATACCTCCCAGGCCGGTTGATTTCGGTTTTATTCCGGGTGATGCAGCTGCTTTGCGCTCACTATCGGTGGCCACTGTCGCTGACTCAAACCTTTCGGCGATGAATGCCCGAACATTGGGTTTCGGCCCGGACGACACGGTGGAATCGTTCGACTTGATCATCGAATTCAGTGCAGAGACCGCCACCAGCCAGGAATGGGTCGAGCAGATCGCCACCCGATTGGATATCCCCGTTATTATGGTCGCCTCGGGTGCGGTGGCTCCGGTCTTACGGCCCTACGAGCAAACCAATCAGATTGCCGCCCTCATGTCCGGCTATGGAGACGCCCTCGCCTATGAACGATTACTGCACATACAAGGTCCGGCAACGTCACAGCATACCGCTCAAACATTGTTACATCTTCTTTTGATCGGCGTTGTCTGTATCGCTCTTATTCGCTCTGTATTTAGATAACCTGTGGATACCCGCCCCTATTGATGGCTGAACTGCTAGGAACGCTCACCGCCACCGTAATAACGTTGGCGATATTTAGCCGTGTCTGGCGAAGCAACGCCGCCTTTCGTGCTGCTCAATATCTTTTACTGGGTACGCTGGCGGGTTATGTTGCAGCCATTACCCTGAAGACCGTCCTCCTACCCGGATTTGCACTCCCACAGACCTCTGATCCGCTGGCTTGGATACCCTGGTTCATCCCTCTACTGCTTATTGCCTTGCTGGCGCTCCGTTTCTCGGGAACGATCGCGATTCGCAGTGTGGGCCTGCTTCCGCTGGGCTTATTGTTAGGATCGGGGGGAGCGTTGGTATTGGCTGGGGCGTTGCGTGGCACCTTGATCCCACAATTGTTGGCGCCGCTTACGATGAGTTATTTGCCTCTGGCGTCCTCGACAGCAGATACGCTCACAGTGGTTGTGGCCACGCTGACAAGTATTGCTGTCTTAGTCTATTTCCAGCAACGCTCACAAACTGACAATACTGGATCCTCGCTATTCTTGTCGATTATTGGTAAATACGGTTTCTGGGCACTCATGATCGCATTTGGTGCGTTGCTGGCAACTACAGCCGGGGCACGTATCACGTTATTCATCGATCGTATTCAGTATCTTATACATATTTGGAGCCAACTGCTCTCAGGGGGCAGCTAACTTAATGCCACAACATCCTCGCCCTGCCGACTTACGCTACTTACTTGAGCGTATCGCCGGCGCCCAATGTGTCAGCCTTGTCGGCGTAAGCAATATGGGCAAGTCAGCACTGCTACGTGAATTATGCCTGACAGAATTGCCGGCCGAGATTCGACCCGATCTGGATGGCAACCTCAATCTCTTCTACATCGATTGCAACCGTATGCTCGAACAGAGTGAACATGCATTTTATGAATTGGTGTTGCGCGTCTTCATCGCCGACTTACAAAATGACGAACCTGCGCTGACAGCAGAATTACGGCAAGCTTACGATACGCTCCTGAACCCACCCAATGATTTCCATATTCCCTTGAGTTTTAGCCGGGCGCTCACAACCCAGATCGAAACCCATCAGCGACGTTCGGTATTGATATTCGATGAATTCGATGGGGCATATGAGGGTCTTGACGCCCGCGTGTTCTTGAACCTTCGGGCGATGAAGGATCGTTACGGTCCCGCACTTACCTATATCACTGCTACTGACCGCAGGCTGGCAGATATACGCACCGGTGAGCTGGTGGATGAATTCAGAGAATTGTTTGGCATTGATGTACACTACGTGGGCCCATTAGACAAAGAAAATGCTCGCGCTTACATTTCGACCCGAGCGCAACTCCTGAATGCCAGTTTCGACGGTAATGATATCGATTTTTTGCTTAAACAAGCGGGTGGACACCCCTCACTGAGCGATATCGCCTGTCGCCGGCTGGCTGTCATCACCGGTGAGACGGAGCGTAGTGACAGCCAGGATTGGCTTATTCACCGCGAGGTCAGGGATAAGTTGAGAGAAGATCCTAGCGTAAGTGCCGAATGCCGGAAGATGTGGCGATATCTTTCCGGCGCTGAACGGGCAGTGCTAGAAGGGCTCTTTCGAGCGAGTGGCGTGCGTAATGCGCAGGCAGCGCGCGAGTTGGTTCGCAAGGGTTTGCTAATCGAACGAGAAGAAGGATTCGCCTTTTTTAGTGCCTTGTTCGAGGATTACGTACAGCGCCAGAGCGCTGTTCAGTTCGGCCCTGAGAAGGGGGTGCGTTTGGATGTAGAATCGGGCAGTGTCAGTGTTGAGGGCAGGACAATCGAAACATTGACCAACCTCGAATACAGACTACTGTTGCTGTTCTACGGACGCCTCAATAAGATCTGCGACAAATACAGCATTGTCGAGGCGGTGTGGGGAGAAGAGTACGTCGATGAAATCTATGATGCCTCTATCGAAAAATTGGTCAGCCGCCTGCGTCGCAAGCTCGAGCCCGATCCTTCATCCCCCCACTACATCATCACCGTGCGCGGACGTGGCTACAAGCTGGTAGGCTAACGAATCTGTGTGCCGGTACTAAGCCTCTTCGAAAACCTGTCTGTCTCTTGTCACCTTGCCGTCAGGATACTTCACGCACCTGTGCTAAGCTAAGGTTGCGATCCACCTAACACGGGGTGTGATCACTTTGACTCGAATATTGCGAATAAAAAACGAACCACACATATCAGACTAGTAGTAGGAGAAAAATCCCATGGCATCCCTTCTTGAAAAAGTCAGCGTCCTGATCTCTGCCAATTTACATTGGATGGCCAACCAGGCTCTCCAGGCCAACAGCCTTGCGGTTGTAGACGAATATATCCGCCGCGTAGAAGATAACCTGGAAGCGTTGGAAGATGCCGCCGCCACCGTGGGCGGTGAATCCAAAACCTTGCGCCGCAAGCAACGCGAATTCGATGCCAAAGCCGAAGAATTGGATCGCAACATTGATCTATTCTTACGCGAAGGTAACGAGAAGCTGGCTATCGCCGCCCAGAGCCGCTACAACACCATGAAGCGCCTGGCAGACACCTATCGGGAGCAAGCTGATGCCCAGGAGGCCGAATACCAGAAGCTTCTAGAGGCCAAATTACGCCTGGAAGCCAAGCTGACTGAAGTCAAACAAGAGCGCATCCACTTGCAGGCCATGGTGGAACTGGCAAAAAGCAAGGAAGCGGCCCACGATGCGGTCAAGGCCGTCGGAGATGTCAGCACCGAAGCCTCGGGCATGGAAGACATCAGAGATTCGATTCAGCGCCGGCTTGACAAAGCCACAGCCCAAAGTGAGATTGATTCGCAAAAACTCGATCGGCAGATGGAAGAAGTGCTGGAAACCAATGAGATCGAACAGCAATTGGCTGCCCGCCGCGCTCGTTTGGGCATGAGTGATGCGGCTGCTTTATGACTTCGACGCTTGTTCAAAGTTGCCGTGCTTCGTAGAGCGTGTTGCGTCTCCAGATTTCACCTGCTTTCCGTTGAAATGAGATCGATGTAAAGGCATGACTTACGAAACGTTACTCTACCGAGGCTGGTGGGTGTACGGTGCTCTCATTGGCCTCGGTCTGATCCTTATCCTTCTCAGCTACAAGGGTACAGGTTTATGGTTGAGTTTGCTCGTGCTGGTGAGCATGGCTATCGCTGCCCTCTATGCCTCTCGTAAGAACTGGACGCCAAGCCGCCGCCTGTCGCTCGTACTTTCGGAAAAAGGCATCACCTTTTTGGGGCATCCGCAACCACCCGACGGCCAGAACAAAGATTTCTTCGTGCCCTGGGCACAGATAGATGGTGTTCGCATCTTGCCTAGACCCGGCTACTGGCAAACATCTATCCTCACAAGCTTGCAACCAGATGTCTGGATTTTCGCAGGACACACGCTTGACCTGGCGGAAAACATAGCCGAAATCGCTGGAATACCCTATGATGAGCATCGTAAACAAGAAGCCAGAATGGGTAGCGAACACTATTGGTTGAGATCTGGCTAACAACCTGGAGTTCTGACCCCATCCCTAGTAGTTTCCTCCTCCGCGTCACGAATTCGCGAGCTAATTTCATGAAACGAAGCCGTATCGTCTTTATCGCCATCGTTGGTATCGCCATCCTCATTGTCGGCGTTGCTCTCGTTTTACGCGCAATCGACCGAGAACGACCCTTGGTCGTCACACCTCAGGGCCCTATCGAGGTGCGTATCCTCACGGCCTTGCCAGTCGAGCCCTGGGTGCGCGCTGCGGCCGATCGTTTTAATCAGGCGGATCACCGTCTGGAAGGGGAGAGAATCCGGGTCGAGATCATCGCCATGGATGGTCTCACTGCCTTAGGAAAGTTCGACCGTAATGAATATTCAGCACTGGAAACGGGCACTGATCTTGTAAGCTTGAGCGCCGAACAGAAGCAGGATCTGGAGCGCTTCCCCACCGCCTGGATTCCTGACAGCCGTTATCTGCCCGAGCTGGCCAATGCTGCCTACAACGAACGCCTGGGACGAGACGTCTTCTTGAGCGATGGCGAGTATCGCGCCCGCCCGGTGGCCCTTAGCCTGAGCAGTTGGGGTATTTATCAAAGCCGCGCCGATGTTCTGGATGAAACCTTCGGTGATCTGGGTTGGCAAACGGTTCATGATGCCGCCACAGCCAAAGGAGGCTGGCCCGAGTTGGGTGGCAAAGATAGCTGGGGCTTTTTCAAACTGGTAGTACCCGATCCACGCAAAAATGTTGGAGGTCTGGCTGCCATGATCGCGGCTGCCGGAGAATACTACGACCGCCCCAATATCTCCACCGAGGATGTAACCAATCCCGAGTTTCAGGCCTGGCTCGAAGAGACTTTGAGCGCCACCACCGATCTTAGTGGCGCTTCCGCCTACACGGCTGAGGACTTTGCACTCTTCGGTTACTCGGTTGGCGATGGCGGTTTACTTTTGGAAAGCGATCTCTTGAACAATATGCAGGGCATCCTCAACCGCTGGGGCGAGCCCCTCGTATTACGCTACCCCGATTATGTGACATGGTTTGACTTCCCTATGACGATCTGGATCGGCCCCGAAACCAGCGCCTTGCAAAAGAACGCAGCGCTCGAATTCGAGCAGTACTTGCTCTCTCCAGAGATCCAACAACAAGCTATACTGTATGGTTTGCGGCCAGTTAGTTCTGATGTGTCAGTCACCGACAGTGCAGAGAGCCCCTTTGTAGAATGGCAGGACCAGGGGGTGGCAGCGGTTGTACCCCGCACCAGCGCCATGCGTTCTCCTGATAGAGACGTCCTGCAAGCCCTCTTGCGCTGGTTCGAATTGAACGTGGCTCGGTAGAGGTAGATTCATGACCGGCAAGAAGCAGAAAAACAATCGTACATTTCTCCGCATCGCTGTCCTCGCTCTGGTTGGCCTGGTCTTCATTTGCTTCGCCTGTACTTTGATTCTCATCGTTGTGGATCGCGTCGATGACACAGCCTCCAGACAAGCGCCCGAGGCGCCCATCACCGATCCCAACTCCGCGATTCTGGTTCTTGCCTATTCTCCGGAAAAAGCAGACTTGGTTGTCGATTTGGCGCAGGCTTTCAACGACACCCGTCAACGTTCACCAGATGATGAACTTATGCAGGTACGGCTGGTAGAATTAGCCCCCGACCAGATGGTAGAAGCAGCTCTGGGCGATACGCCCGGCTTTCAAGCCCTGACTCCAGACGCTTCGTTGTGGCTTGACCAACTGGATCTGCGTTGGGCCGAAATGCACCGTGATGGCGAGAGCGGTATCGCACCCCGGCGCGTGGCAGATAGCTCGCGCTACGCCGTCAGCCCCATCGTCATCGCTGCCTGGCCGGAGGTCGCTCAGGTGTTGCGGGGGACGAACCTGCAAGTCGGATGGACGGATCTACAGGTCCGCGCTGCGAAAGATGATGGTTTCCGCTGGAGCCATGCCAGCACCAGCTATGCCAGCGGCATGCTTGCCACCCTGGCCGAGTTTTACGCAGGCGCCGGCAAGACTCGAGCTTTGAGCGAAGAAGACGTTCTAAGACAAGAGACGCTCGATTATGTACGGGATGTTGAAAGCACCATCAGCCTGTATGGTGAGAACGAAGCGACAGCTATGCAACGGATGCGCGACCAGGGACGTGACTATCTAGATGCACTGATTGTGATGGAAGCGTTGGTCGCTCAACACAACCAGGCGGGGAACGATCCCTTGGTCGCTATCTACCCCCGTGAAGGCACGCTGTGGGAAGATCATCCCCTGGCATTGCTCGATGATCCCAGCATAACCGACAACCAACGCCGTACATTTATAGCACTGAGCGAATTCTTACGTAGGCCCGAGCAGCAGAAGCATATCCTGGCACGTGGATTTCGCCCTGCCGATCTCTCAATCCCCTTGGATAGCCCCGGATCTCCCATCAGTATTGCCAATGGTGTAGATCCCAAAGAGCCGCAGACCACCTTACAAATGCCCGGCCCCACTGTGGTTGATGTCGTACAAAATGCCTGGTTGTACACCAAGCGCCCTTCCAATGTCTTCTTGGTGGTAGATACGTCAGGATCGATGGAAGGAGATAAAATCGAAAATGTTCGTGCTGCCCTCAATACCTTTGTCGATCAGATCCAGGGCACGCAGGATCGTGTGGGCATGGTTGAATTTGCCGGCACTGTCTACAATATTATCCCACTCGCTGTCATAGATGACGCGCATCGCCAGACCCTTGAGCAAAGTATCCTCTCACTTTATGCCGGTGGTGATACGGCATTATTGGATGCCGTCCGTGCGGCCTATGTGCGCATGCAACGTGAGGGCGACTCGGATCGCATCAACGCCATTGTAGCGATGACCGATGGCCAGGAGAATGCCAGCGGGGTCGATCTTGCCGATCTAATGAGTGAGATCGCACGCGAGAATGATCGCGGTGTTCCGGTCGTCATCTTTGCCATAGGTTACGGCAACGACGCCGATTTTGCCGTCCTGAACGCACTGGCAGAAGTCAGTGGCGGCCAGGCGCGAGAAGGTGATATCGAGACCATTAGCGAACTCTACCGATTGCTTTCTCAGTATTTTTAGAACTCCCCCTCGAGTAGATCTATTTGACAGCAACCTAAGCTTTCGTTAGAACGACAAGATACAACAAATACAAAGTATC
>PIVW01000557.1 GCA_003353825.1 Chloroflexota bacterium | reverse complement strand
ATAATGAAGCTCAACGGCCTTCTTAACCCTTCCAAAGGAGTATTATTTGTTTCAGAAAAGTAGTTCCCACACTCTTTACAGTGACGAATCTCTCTTTTTTCACCACTGCCAACGGCATAAAATGTGTGGTGCTTATGATTCTCAGAATTACATTCGGGACAGCGGATTGTAGTTAAAGACATTTCCTTTCCTCCTGAATATGCTTGATGTAATATTGAGGAATATTATGTCTATTTGTTTGTCTCACCAAATCCCATTCAACGACCCCAGTGCCGATTGTACGATACCTGAAATCACTACCACGTTCAGGAGAAGGACATGAGTCTCTCAATAAAGCCAACTTTTCAATTGATATTCATCCCTCGCCGTGATCAGCCGGACCCTCTGCAACAGTCGTATCGGTTGTTGCGGCAAGGGGTGGAGCAAAAAGATCACAAACGATGTACCAAATTGCAGGAGGAAAGCAAACGTGGTGAAGAGAGCATCACTGTACGTTAGGGTGTCGACACGATATCAGGAACAGGAAGCGACGATAGATAGTCAGTTGGAGTGACTATTGGCTTATGCTCAACAAATGGAGTGGAAATCATTTTTCTGAATCAGCCTACCTTGGGCGATAGCCCGCAAGACCAGTTACTCTTGAACACTCAAGGGGCTTTTGCTGAGTATGAACGGGTGGTCATCAGTGATCGTATACGACGGGGACAGCTGTACCGACCCAAGCAAGGTCAATCCGTGCCGAGGCCAGCTCCTTATGGCTATCAATATCAAACCGCTACGGCGACCCGGATAAGCGCCTGGGTGGTTGATGAGGCTGAAGCGGTTATTGTCGAACAGATGTTTGACTGGTACACTGCGGAGAATCTCAGCCTGATGGCTGCATGCAATCGTCTCAACGACCAAAATATCCCTAGTCCGGACGGCAAACGATGGTGGAGCAACAGTGTAGGCCGTTTGCTACGCCAGCCGGCCGACAAGGGGACAGCTTACTTCAACCGAAGCCAGGTTGATTACAGTGGAATCGGATTTCCCAGACGCCTGAGTCAAGGACGTTTACAATTCCCTCGCTCCAAGCCCCGTTCGGCGGATGAATGGATTTGCGTACCTGTCCCCACCATCGTTTCGGAAGCCACCTGGCAAGTCGCTCAAGAACGATTAGAAAGGAATGCAAAATTGTCCAAACGCAGTAATCGTCAGCATACCTATTTACTAAAAAGCCTACTCGTCTGCGGAAGATGCGGACGCACACTCCAGGACTGAGCGCAAAAGACAGAGATATCTCATTAGAACGCTTCACTCAACAGATTGAGCGGGCTCTACAGGCGGCTGATGTCCAGACCAAACAGGAAGTTATTCGGTTGTTAATCGAGCGTATCGTTGTGACTGACGAGGCTATGGTTCACTGTGGAGCATATCGTCCCCACTGTGAACCATAGCCTATTGCATCACACGGTCAGTGGTAGGTGATACACTGCTTGATCATTACAGCGCCGATGAGATACTCTGCATCTTCGCCCACGAGATGGGACACCACGTCCATCGCGATCTCTGGCGTGGCATCCTCGTCTCTACCCTCGTCAGTCTGGTCGCTTAGTCGCTTAGTCGCTTAGTCGCCTGGTCACTCCATCACCTTGTCACCTTGCCACAAACCATGTCCCCAATCATCGAATCCGTCCCCAATTTTTCCGAAGGTCGCCGCCCGGATGTCATCGCCGCCATTGTCGAAGCTTATGGCAGTGTCGAGAGTGCTCGCGTTATCGACCACTCTTCTGATACGGATCACAACCGCAGCGTCGTGACCCTGCTGGGATCGCCCGAGGCGGTTACTGAAGCCCTGTTTCGGGGCGTTGCCCAAGCCGCCGAACTGATCGATCTCAACGAACACAGTGGAGAACATCCCCGCATCGGCGCTACCGATGTGGTGCCCTTGGTGCCGATCCGGGATATCACTATGGCCGAGTGCGTGGAACTGGCGCGGGCTTTGGCCCAGCGGGTCAGCGCCGAACTCGATATCCCTACCTACCTTTATTACAAGGCCGCAACTGGCGCCGGACGCGAGGTTTTGGCCACGATTCGCAAAGGCGAGTATGAAGGTTTGAAGCAGGATCTACTGGCAGGTGACCCCGACCGCCAGCCTGACTTCGGACCGGCGTTGTTGGGCCCGGCCGGGGCAACGGTGATCGGCGCCCGCCCGCCCTTGATCGCCTACAATATTTTCCTGAGCACAGAGGATGTTTCCATCGCCAAGGCCGTCGCCAAAGCGGTACGGCACTCGTCGGGAGGGTTACGTCACGTGCAGGCGCTGGGTATGCTGGTGGAGGGCCGCGCTCAGGTATCGATGAACTTGCTCGATTACACTCGCACCCCCCTCCACCGTGTGACCGAGCTGGTGCGTCTCGAAGCCGTACGTCACGGCGTCGGCATAGCAAGCGCCGAACTCATCGGTCTCATTCCCGAGCAGGCCCTGATAGACGCCGCTCAATGGTATTTGCAGTTGGACAATCTCACACCAGAAGGCATTTTGGACTGGCATCTGCAGTGAGTGTATACCGGAATGACGAGATTTCCTCGGACCACGCCAAATCCTGTTGAGCCTTACTTTGGTTTCGAACCCGGGACCCTGAACTATATCTATGTATCTCATCGACGGCCACAATCTCATCGGCAGCGGCCAGGCCCCAGGTATTCGTCTCGACCAGGAGGATGACGAATATCGCCTGGTACAATGGTTGCGCGCGCGCCAGCCTAAGCTCGGGCAGTCTATCGTGGTCGTGTTCGATGGCGGTATTCCCGGCGGCGCCTCTCAGGCCCTGTCGGGCGGTGGGGTGACGGCCGTTTTCGCAGCGCAAATGCGTGATCGGGCGGATCGGGTGATCTTTGAACGGGCGAAAGATGAATTGATTCGTAAAGATGTCGTGGTTGTGAGCAATGATGCGGTCTTGCGCGAGGCAGCCAAAGGGTTGGGAACAGAGACGCTGGTTGTTTCAGATTTTATGGCGCGGGTGAATAAACCCTCTAAGCGTAGGCAGGCTGGAGGGTCTACACGCCTGCAAGCAGAGGCAAAGCTATCCAAGGCAGAGGTGGAAGAGTGGTTGGCGTTGTTTGAGGATCACGAGGATGGGGTGTAAGTGGTAAGGTTCCAGGGCGAGATTGGGGTTGATATTGACAAGGTGAAGGGGTGGCGAGGTGACATGGTGATCGACCTGAGGGCACAATGGGTCGATCACAGGGACATCATGAGGCTCGAAGCCTGTTTCTTAAGATTCGCATAAGGTAGCCATAAGCCAATTGCTATTGAGTATTCTGGCCAATCTGTTATGCTGAGTTCAAGTTAAACAATCAGATCATGGTCGACCGCAAACCTGACTCTCAGACCCATCTCTCACCCGCCCCTTTGTTCTGCAAGGAGTTGCCAATGGAACTATTCGTCAACCTGATAACGTACGCAGGTGTCGCCCTTCTCTTTGTCAGTATGGTAGCAACCCTGTCCATCAGTAAGAGGAACGGCCGCACACTTTCATTTTAGCGGATTGAACCCTCCAACTCCTGTTGAGGATGACGAACCCCAGAAGAGCTAAGATGCCGGCACCATCATC
>PIVW01000556.1 GCA_003353825.1 Chloroflexota bacterium | reverse complement strand
GCTGCCACCCCAACCATCGGCCAGCGATGTCGTAACAGCGTGTTGCATGAGGTGGACGTAATCCTGATCATCGCCGATATGCGTGCGGTGCAATGCCTCTACCGTTTCTCTGTCCACGCCCCTTGGTACAACCCCGGTTTCTCTCCACAGCTTCTGGCGTTTCTCAGGCGCACGATTGACCAATACCACCTCGCCCTTCTGTTGGCCGAACTGGGCAATATAGAGATCGGCCAACTCGTTGGCAATCTCCTTTGGTGAACGACCCTCCACGGGGATATCATAATAGCCCGCCACCATGCGCAGCTTGGCCACATCCCGTATGACATAGCCCTCGGTCTCATCGTTTGCCACGGCCTTGAGTGTGAAGGCCATATCCCTGCCATGATCGGAATGCGCAGCCGAACCGGCGGCAACCGCACGAATAAAGTTTCTGGCCTGGATGGTATCGATAGTGGCGCCGCAGACGCCTGTCTGACCTTCTTTTGTCAACCGGCACGGCCCCATACCGCAGAGCTTGCAGCACATGCCGGCGGCGCCGATGGCGCAGGGAGCCATGTTGCTGGCTCGGGTGAAGGCTGTTCCAATTCCCAACTCCTCTGCCAGGATGATCATTTCTTGCGCAGCCGGATCGATGGTGTAATCCTCCGGACGCATTTCCTTTCTCTTTTTAGCCATGTGTTACCTCACATTTGAAATAGCTAGCTGCACGTTGCAAGTCGAAGAATTTGATAAGGGATTTAACGGCCGCTTGCCAATCTTGATGATAGTTTGTCGTGAACATTTGATTCTTTACTCTTTCGTGGTTTTTAACGGTCCAAGTCCCGGACAAGGCCACAAAGGTCGAGATATATTCACGACCTCTTGTCCGAACCCAATTGTTTCATTCGTCTGGACAAATGCGGCTGTATGACGAAAATAGGTCCTCTCACCGTTGGAATCTGTGACAGCCCTGCTTGATTCGGTTGGTACTGGTAATTGGCCTAGGTAGCCGGCTTCGCCTAGAGCTGCTTCGATAGCTTCGGGGCTGATCTGCCTCGGCTCATAGCTGATCTCGGCAACCTGAAATGCGCTGCTGGCATAAACATCAGAGACGCCGGAAAGTTCCAACAAGATACGTCGCACTCCGGCAACATGGTGGTCGGCATACATTGCCGGCAGTGATAGGGTGATAGTTTCCATCTAGCCCTCCTGGGTTGGTAAATAATGACATCGAATTCTAGAATTGAAGCGACCGTCAACCAGGCCTGCAATGCAAGCCCAATGACGGTCGGTTGTGTTAGCATCGGTGGCGGTGCCGTCATTGGCGTCGCAGGCGGTGTGGTCGTGTGTTGTTATTGCCAAAGTAATTGCTCTGTGGCCAAGAAATGGCTTTGGACAACGGTCGAAAATGCCTTTACATCTACCCCTATTCTAATGAAAGCACCCTTATTTACCATGATCTATATCATGCTGAGCCCTACGAATTTGATATTTACACCTGAAAAACAGGTTCACGCCTTCGATATTGAACCCATTCAGCGACATCTGTCTGCCGGGCAATGTTATTTCGCACCGATTTGGAACAGATTGGCATTCCCCGCCTTCCCCACCGTTTCCAACACCCCCATACGTCTTAAGGTATAGGTCATTTTTTGTGCCAGTGATATTCGACAAGCCAACGTGGTCGCCAATTCGCGATTGCTAAAGGGCATGGTCAAGTCTGCCGGGAGTAAAGACAGGTAATCCTCAGCGCACCTAAACTCGACCTGCTCGATAACCCCCAACAATCTGCGATCATGAATACTCCAGCGTTTTCGTCGCCAACTCCCTTTGCCATCATTCCGCCATATCTCTTCTTGTCGAGTGAGGATTACTTCGAACGCGAGCTGCGGTTCCAGCAAATAGGAGGGTATGCGAACAAGTTCTTGAAACATATCCTCTACACGGCCACGTTTAGGTGATTTCCGCCTTTGCATGAAATGGCCAGCCCTATCCTCTCTCACGATCCACTTTTCTACGGCAACGGGATAGACCAGACGAATCGAATAATCCGGCAGCAGTCGTTTCAACTTCGGGCGTAGAGCAGTGAAATTACCTGTCTGGATCTCGATAAGATTCTGTTCCCGTGCGATATCGATCACGAGACCTTCGACCTCGGCCTCGATCAGGTCGCCGGACTGGGAGTACCACTGCTTGAGAGCAGCGTGCAGGGAGGATTCAGTAAGTGTGCCAATGTGCCGCATCAGTCATCCATCATATAACAGGGGAACGTAGACGCTTAGGGAGAGTTGGCCAGTTCGCCTGTGGAATCGAAACAACTAGCACGCCAAAAATGACCAGCGCCGCTCCCAGAGTCTGACCCAGGCTAAAACGCTCACCTAAAATGAAAAATCCTATCGCAGCGGCAAGTGGCACCTCCATCGTGGCCAGAATTGAGGCCACGCTCACCTGAAGACGCTGCAAACTTGCAGTGTAGAGACTGAAGCCGCTAAGCGTTGGCACAAAAATGAATCCGGCAAATGCAGCCACAACTGGCCATGAGAGGTTCAGGCTAGTATCACCGGCCAGGTAAAAGGGCAATAAGGCAGCAGAGGCAAAGCCAAAAACATAGGTGATGACCGTCCAATGGCTATAATCACTGGCCAGGCGTTTTCCCAGCAGGCTGAAGGTACTTATGGCAAAGGCCGATGTCAGACCAACCAGAATACCGATTGGTGTCACAGCTATACTGCTGGAGGTCCCGCCTGGCAAGGCGATCAAGGCTGTGCCACTCAGAGCAAAAACGATGGCAGCCAGCTTCTGCCAGGTCAGCGGCTCTCGCCACAGCAAATATGCGGCGAAAGTGACAATGATCGGGGCATTGTATTGCAGCACGGTGGCAATGGCGATACCGTTTAAGATCACCGACAAATTCCAAAAGGTATGAAAGGCGCCTATGCCGACCGTTCCCATGATCGCCAAATAGGGGATATCTCGCTTATTGATGCGTAACAACGATGGCCGCAAAAGAGCAACACCCCCCAGAAGCAAGATAAATGTGGCCAGATCACGCCAAAATGCCAGAGCCACCGCCGATATTTGACTGCCTTCGACAATAAGCTTGACCCACAGTCCCGCCGTTGACCAACAAACAGTTGCAACGCCCACCATGGCGACACCCATATTTCTGGATGTGATGGGTTCGCTCATGGGTTGGGGGAATCTAGATTGCCAGGGATATCCATGGGGGTGCATTGAAGAAAATGACTGAAGATTGAAGATTAAGGACAATCAGCAGAAGGATCTTTAATCTTCAGTCACTAATCCTTGATCTTTGGTTCTGTTAGCGATCGCAAACTTGGATTCCTAAAAATGCAGACTCGTAGAATGAACCATGTCAGAAATCGGTACCTTGAGTAGAATGGCATTGTCTCACAAGGCCATGTGTTTTCACAATCACGTTCGTGTAAGGCATCAATACAAATGTGACGCTCTGCCCCCTTTCGCATAAAATAAATGGGGTGCGTCCTAAATGAGTTGGAGACAGAGTAAATCTGGTAAACTAAAGGAAACAAAAACCAACCTTCAAACAAACCAGGAGAAGAACTATGTCATCCAACTCAGAAGAGATTGTACAA
>PIVW01001243.1 GCA_003353825.1 Chloroflexota bacterium | reverse complement strand
CCGCTTGCAGTGTGCCCAGGTTACCCTCAAGACCATTGATGCGCGCTGCCACACTGGTGGCGCTGCGAATAGCGTCGTAGTTATCCGCTTTAACCCCCAACTTGACCATGAACGCCATCTCCGGGGCGATAACGTCGTGGCCAACCACCGGGCTCCCTGCATCGGTGCCAAAGGCGATGGTCACTCCAGCCCGAGCCGCGTCGATCAACCCCAGATAGTGCGTCGGTTCCGCCACCGCCCGCTGCCGTTCAGCGATCTTCCACTCAGGGATGTTATACTGACGGGCTAGATCGGCTTGGCTCTGCATGACGAGGGGCGCAAATGTAGTCACGATGGGAATGTCGAGGTCAACCAGCATCTGGATCGTCGATTCGCTCATACTGCCGCCATGCTCGATGCAGTCGATGCCGAAGCTGGCAACGCGGCGGATAGCGGCATCGTAGGTAGCGTGAGCAGTGGTGGGCAGGCCATTGCGGTGCGCCTCATCTATCACGGCCTCCAACTCTGCATCGGTAAACTCCAGGGTGTCATGGCAGGCCATAATCTTAATCAAGTCGGCGCCGCCTCGCACTTGCTCGCGCACAGCCCGCCGCATCTCGTCCGCTCCACTGGCCTCACGGCAGCACCAGTAAGTATGCCCCCCTGTCTGGATGATCGCTTCTCCGCAGATGAGCATACGCGGACCAGGAAATACGCCCTGTTTCACCGCCTGTTTGGCCGCGAAATTCGTTTGATTCATGCCCAGATCACGTACGGTCGTGACCCCTGCCCGCAGGCTGATGAGCATATTACCGGCCGATTTGTAGGCGCTGATCTCAGGTGTGTCGTCCATCGACTGCCGGGCCAGATCATGGATACCATCCCAGGCCAGATG
>PIVW01000091.1 GCA_003353825.1 Chloroflexota bacterium | reverse complement strand
GCGACATCAATTGCCGTTCGTTAGTAACTGTGCCGGAATCTAGCGTGTCCCGTATACTGTAGTGCATATCAGAAACATACTACATGTAGTGGATTCTAATGTGCCATTGTCGTATTAACTGAGTAGATTCATTTCGGAACACACTCCATGCCTGAAATCTCTCGCTTCCACGGAATCATTATCGCCATGTATTTCGAAAGTGGTCGTCATCATCGGCCGCACTTCCACGCTAGATACGGCGAATACAAAGCAAGCGTTGCAATCGATCCACCAACCATTCTAGCAGGAGCGTTACCTCGTCGTCAGCAGAACCTGGTTCTTGCATGGGCTGAGTTGCACCAGAAAGAATTACTAGACAATTGGCATCGCGCTTCACAGCAAAAACCATTACAAACAATTACCGGGTTACAATAAAACTTCTTCATGAATAAAGCAATAGCCGAATCTCATCTCCATGATGTTACAGGATTTAAATTACTGCATAAATATACAATTAGGATCGAATTTGATGATAAGAGCATACAAATCATCGATTTTGAACCTGTTTTGTACGGACCAATTTTCGGCCAATTACGAGATATTGAAATATTCAATCAGGTATCATTGAATTCAGATATCGGTACACTGTTCTGGCCGAATGGCGCAGATATTGATCCGAATGTGCTGTACCATTGGCCGGAACACATCGATGCAATCATTGAGCAGCGGCAGCAGCAATTTATGGCTTCGGCCTAGATTAGTGGTGAGCTTGATCCTTGATGTGATCTGCCACCCTTAGCGCCTGTGCAGCAATAGTGAGGGCGGGATTCATGGCTGCGGAGGATGGGAAGAAAGAAGAGTCTACCACAAACAAGTTATCGACGTCATGAGCGCGGCAGTAGGGATTGAGCACCGAGGTCGCCGGATCATCACCAGATCGAATCGTGCCGCACTGGTGGGAATTGGTATCGATGCCCATGCGCTCGACCAGAACCAGGGGATAGCCGGCTGCCTTCATCATTTTTTTTGCGGCATCGATAAGTTTCCGATGCGATGCCAGATTGTTCGGCTGCCAACGCACCTGCACCCGACCATCCGACCTGAGCGTCACCCGGTTTTCCGGATCCGGCAGGTCTTCCGACATCACCCACCAATCGACACTGCGATCAGCCATGGCCTGCAAAATGAATTTGGGTATGCCCGGTTTGGCAGCGGTGAGCATGCCCCCCTGTAGTTTTCCCAGTAGCTGGATATTGCCCATGGGATAGGGCCAGTCAGGTCCTTCGGCGTAGTAATCATTCACCGCCATAGTCTTCTGAAATTGGGTGTCATTACGCCGCCGGGGATCAACCGCCATCAGCGCCGTGTTGTTGTGCACCATGTAATGCCGCCCAACCATGCCGGATGCATTAGCCAAGCCATTGGGATGAGCCTCGTTAGCCGATTGCAATAGGAGACGGGCAGAGTTCACGGCGCCGCAGCAGACCACAAATCGATCGGCGTGGATCTCAAAGGTCTCACCATCACGCTCAGCTTGAAGTGAGATGACGCGTTTACCATCGGCAGAGGTCAGCAGTTGCCGGGCCACGGTCCCAGGGACAAGCTCGACATCAAGGTTTTCGAGGGCAGGGCGCACACAGCATACATCGGAATCGCTCTTTGCCAGGACTTTACAAGGAAAGCCATCGCAGGTTTTACAGCGGATGCAGGCGCCATCCGCTCTCAAGTCGATGCCCATCGGATAAGCGAAAGGATGCAGGTCTTGCGCTTGCAAACGCTCGTAGAGTTGCTGGATGATGGGCTCATGTGGCACGGCCGGGTAGGGATAAGGGCCGGATCGAGGTGGTTCGGTCGGGTCTTGACCGCCGGCGCCGTGTACGCGATAGATCGATTCCGCTTTAGCGTAGTAGGGCTCCAACTCATCGTAACTGATGGGCCAGGCCGGTGAGGCGCCCCCTTCATGCTCGATGGTTCCGAAGTCAGCCTCTCGCAAACGTGGCAGGGCAGCGCCATAGACTTTGGTATTGCCGCCCACGTAATAATGAACACCCGGTTTAAAGGGCTTGCCCTGTTCATCATACCAGCTCTCAGTAGGCTTGTAACGGGCCTCGTCGAACACCGCCCGGGGCTGCCAATTCTCTTCTTCCTGTGGTAGATAATCACCACGCTCCACGAGCAAGATCTTGGCGCCCGACTCTCTCAAGGCGTAAGCGAGCGTGCCGCCACCTGCACCGGTACCGACGATGACAATATCGTAGTTAGGTAACTTCATGTATCAAATTATGAACCTATGATTGTGTTTTCACACCCGCTCGCCCTGCTACCTCCACCATCTGCTGTGCTTCGGCCACGTTCATGGCCAGGGGCTTTTCACAGTAAATGTGTTTGCTGGTCTCGGCCGCGGCTGTGACGATCTCTAGATGCACGTTGTTCGGCGCAGAGCAGTCGATCACTTGGATATCGTCGCGCACCAGCAATTCCCGATAATCGGTCGTCCAGATATCGCAGCCGATCTCCGTGGCAGTTCTCACTTTGCTTCTGTTTCCTGGGTCTCGACGATCACCTTCATGGCTTGACCCGAGCGCATGAGTTCTACGCCGGCCGCTAACTCGGATAAGGGCACCCGGTGGGTGATGAGGGAGGAGGGCTGGATGCGGCCGCTTTCGAGCAGTTTGATGGTCTGGGTGAAAGGTTTGAGGCCGACGAATGCGCCGTGGAGGGTGAGGTCGTAGCGGGTGATCTGGTATTGGCTGACGGCGGGTGTGTCGTGGGGGCGGAGGCCGAAGAGAATAATGTGTCCTCCTCGTCTGGCGAGATCGGCGGCCGATTTCATCTGATTGCCCACCGCATCGATGACCAGATCTGCACCGAGGCCTGTGATAGCTTTGACGGCCTGAGCGACATCGCTATCGGCAGGGTTCAGAACAACATCGACACCTAATGTATGGGCGAATTGTAGCCGGTAGGATACCAGGTCTGACATGATGATGCGACCGGCGCCCATCGCTCGCAGCACCTGAGCAAAGAGAAGACCCATCGGTCCACTCCCGATAATGGCGACATTGTTTCCTGGTTGAAATGGCACACGCGCCAGGGCGCCGACCACACACGATAGGGGCTCGAATAGAACTGCGTCATCTCTTGGCACAGCGTCGCTAATCTTGAAAAGGGCTCGCTCTGGCGCACTCAAGTAGGGCGTAAAAGCGCCATCGACAGTGGTGCCAATGGTGTTGTAGTCGAGACATTGATTGTCTAATCCGGCCCGACAATAAGCGCACTTGCCACAAGTGATCCTGGGAGCGATCACGACACGGTCACCGATTGTGAGATTGCGCACATCATCGCCGATCTCCAACACAGTACCAACGCCCTCGTGCCCGATCACAATGCCGTGGGTTGCGTTATGCGCCGGTGGTGTCGCCAAAATATTCAGATCGGTGCCACAGATGCCACATGCTTGTACGCGTACCAGCACGTCGGCTCGATCTTTGAGCTGTGGTAGAGGCCGGCTTTCATAAGTTAGACGTCCCTCGCCTTGAAACACCGGTGCTATCATGGTTTCCATATTACACGTCCTGCAGCCTCAACACTTCGCTGGCGGCCTGATCATCTGTACAAAGCACGTTGATAACGCCCGTACGAAGTGCGCCCAAAATAGCTTCTCCTTTGTTCTTGCCCATGGCCACAGTAAAGGTCGTGGGGATGCCGCGCAACTCGTCGAGAGATATCCCGATCACGCGATCGTTGCACGAACAGGGATGCAAAATCCCGTCGGCTGCATAAACTCGACCGGCAATGTCGCCGACGGCGCCATCCCGGCGCAGATCGGCCAGTTCATCGGAAGTCATGAGCCCTGCCTTGACAAAGCCAGAGGTTTTGGGGTCCAAATTCCCGATGCCCAGCAAAGCAACATCTGCGCGCCGAGATGCCGAGAGGGTCCTTTCGATGCCGCTTTGCCGTCGCAGAATCTCTGCCGCTTCCTTGCTGTCGGCCATCATGGGCGAAGAAAGATAGAGCACTTCACCACCCAGTTTCTGTGCGAGTTGGCGCGCCAGAGCGGGGCTATCCATCTGTTGCATGGCAAAGGGCGTACTCCCTAGCGCCTGTGCAACATGGACATGCGCTTGAAATCCGGGACAGATGGCATCGATCACTTCGTAGGTTGATCGCCCCAGACAGACGGTCAGAGTCATGCCATCCTCCAAAATGCGCTCCAGGTATCGTGCACCCAATTGCCCCAGACGTCGTACGGCTTGATCCTGGTCTTCCTGCGCAGATTGCAGGACCATGGCGTCTCGTAATCCGAATCTTTGTTTCAGAGCCCGTTCGAGTTCTCCATCTTGTGACATGGGCCAATTTACAGTTATCTGCACAACCCCTTCCCCTCTTGCCTCTTTGAGAAGTCGATACACCTTGACTCGTGAAAGTCCCAAGTCTTTGCCAATGGCGCTTTGGGTCATCCCAAGTTCATAATACATCGATGCCACTTGAGCTAACATTTCGTGATAACTTTCATCCATAGTTAGGTATCTGGCAATTTTAAGATTGAGCAATTGCACGATAGATGTGCATTTACTCATAATCTAGCATGCTACCTTACCTTTGTCAATAGCGGGAGATGAAAAAGTCCTGCTGTCTTTTTTGAAAGCCATTCTCGATATGGTATGTTTCACCGCAGAGATTATTATCACTCCCAGCCCACGCAGTTCACCCTCAATGATACAAATAGGAGGAGCCGGTGACCCGTTTCTTATTGCTTTTCATACTTGGCCTGCTTTTGATATCCTGCCAGGGAAATGTATACATCGATTCGTCGGGACAGTTGCAGATAGCACAGCAAACAACGCCTATCACCCAAGCAGCAGCTGTGGGTACGGTAGATCCAGGGGGAGAGGTAAGCACCACAACAGGCGCCGTCGAAATGTCGGAAACGAGCGCAGAGAGCCCGGCACTCACTGCAACTGAGCCAGTAGCCAGCCCCACGTTGATTCCCTCAGAGACCCCCACCCTCGCCCTCACCAGCACACCTACCTCCACACCTTTGCCCTATCCCCAAGCGGCCGCCATCGGCCCTACCAACTTGCGCAAGGGCCCTGGCACGAACTATAATAAGGTGGGATTGTTGCAGACTGGTGAAAAACTAAAAATCATCGGGAAGAACGAGTCGGGTAGCTGGTGGCAACTGCAAAACGACAAGGGCCAGCCGGTGTGGATCATTGCCAGTCAGGTCGAGGTAGAAGGGCCGGCCGAGAACATCCCCGAACCTCCGCAGCCCAAACCACAAGCGCTCGCGGGTGGCGCACCTGTCGGTGGCGCACCTGTCGGTGCGGGTCAATTTGGCTACGGTCTCCAAATCCAACCCTACTACGGCGCTGACATCGGCCTCGCCGCTCATCAGATCAAAGATATGGGTTTCAATTGGGTGAAATGGCAGGTTGTGTGGCGGGATATGGAACGAGGGCCGGGGCAAGTCGATTGGGGGGAGCAAGATCGTCTGATCGGCTTCTTCAGCGGCCAGGGGTTACAGATACTCGCCTCCATCGTCAAAGCGCCGGAATGGGCTCGTGCGGCTACCACCGATCTTGGCGTCGAAGGCCCGGCAGCCGATGCCCAAACCTTTGCTAACTTCCTCGGCGCCTATGCCGGGCGCTATTGCGGCAGGGTTCAGGCCATAGAGGTCTGGAATGAGCAGAATCTGCATTATGAATGGGGCAATGAGCCTCTGGATCCGGTCCGCTACATGGACATGCTCAGACGCTCTTACCAGGCAATCAAACAGGCTTGCCCGCAGATGATTGTGGTCAGTGGCGCTCTTACGCCGGTTGGAGAGTTCGGGGCCTTGGCCATCGATGATTTTCGTTACCTGGAAATGATGTATCAGAATGGTCTAAAGAACTATTCCGATGCCATCGGTGCACACCCGAGCGGTTACAATGTCCCTCCCAATCTCACCTGGCAGCAGGCTTGTGATTACATCACTTCGAAGAACACCCAATTCAATGGCCCGTGCGACACACCTCACCACTCCTGGTCGGCCCGTTCGACCATGGAGGGCTACCGCAACATCATGGCCACCTACGGCGACGTCAACAAACGCATCTGGCCCACAGAATTCGGCTGGGCTGCCGGCGGCGCCTTCGACGCCAATTACATGTATGCCAACGATAACAGCTACGACGAGCAAGCCCGCTGGACCGTCGATTTCTACCAGATGATGCGAAACTGGGGGTTTGTCGGCCCCGCCTTCCTGTGGAACTTGAACTTCTCTATGATCAACGCAGGCACCGAACTGGCGCAGTGGAGCATTGTCGATGAGCAAGGGAATGCCAGGCAGACGTTTAATGCGCTGAAGCAGATGGGGAAGTGAAAACGTGTTGCGTGTTGCGTGTTTCTCTCCATGAGCATAGTCTCATTCCCCAGAATTATCACTGCCGCACACTTGCTGACCAGTCAATTATAAGGAGTAGCAATGGCTGACCCTATGTGGAATCTATCACCCGACCGATTTTTTGATCCCGACCCCAGCCAAAAGCGGGTTGCCCGAGAATTGTATGACTCCATCGCTGGGCTACCCCTGATTTGCCCGCACGGTCATGTAGACCCGCGCCTTTTCGCCGACCCTGATTATGACCTCGGCACCCCCACCGACATGCTCATTATCCCCGACCATTATGTCTTCCGCATGCTCTACTCGCAGGGCATCCCCCTCGAAGCGCTTGGCATTCCTCGGCGCGACGGTGGGCCAGTCGAACAGGATCATCGCAAAATCTGGCAAACTTTCGCAGACAATTTCTACCTGTTTCGCGGCACACCCACAGGTGTCTGGCTGGCAGCCGAATATATGGAAGTGTTCGGTATCGAAGAGAAGCTCACCAGCCACACAGCGCAGACGATCTACGATCAGATCGAGGCAAAACTGGCGACACCTGAGTTCAGACCACGGGCTTTGTTCGAGCGCTTCAACATCGAGGTGCTGACCACCACTGATGGGGCCACCGACACGCTTGAGCACCATCGAGCCATACAGGATTCAGAGTGGTCGGGCGACATTCGTCCCACCTTCAGGCCCGACGCAGTCGTCAATATCGACTCACCAGGCTGGCAGGCAGAAATCGACAAGCTCTCCGATATCAGCGGTTTGGCCGTAGATTCCTACAACTCCTTTATTGCGGCGCTGGAGAACCGGCGAGCGTTTTTCAAGGCCATGGGCGCGACCGCCACCGATCACGCCGCCGTATCAGCCTACACGGCTGAGTTGTCAGAAACCGAAGCAGAAGCGATCTTCCAGCGAGCGCTCGGGGGCAACGCTTCGGAAGAGGATGCCTACCGCTTCACTGCCCATATGATCATGGAAATGGCCAGGATGAGCATCGAAGATGGTCTGGTCATGCAATTCCATGTCGGATCCTTCCGCTCACACAATGATTTCATCCGCGTTCGCTTTGGCGTAGATAAAGGGGCCGACATCCCCTTGCAATCAGAATTCACGCGCAACTTGCATGCACTGCTCAACAAGTATGGAAACGACCCTCGACTCACGCTTATCCTATTCTGCCTGGACGAGGATACGTACTCGCGTGAGCTGGCGCCATTAGCCGGACACTATCCGGCCATGCGGCTGGGTCCGCCCTGGTGGTTTTTCGACAGCATTTATGGCATGATCCGCTACCGAGATCTGGTACACGAGACAGCCGGGCTTTACAACACGGTCGGGTTCAATGACGACACCCGCGCCTATCCTTCCATCCCCGCCCGGCACGATGTCTGGCGACGTGTCGAATGCAACTGGTTGGCAAGCATGGTTGTACGAGGCCTGATAGACATGGAGGATGCCACCACCATGGCACGAGATTCAGCTTATCGACTGGTGAAACAAGCCTACCGATTTGGCAGCGAGTAGAGTTCGTAGTCAGCGCTTTAGCGCTTCTAAGCACCGATCTCGGCGACAAGTCGCCTACTACTAACGGTCAGGAGATTTCTATCTAATGGACCAACCTATCACAAAAGCCATCGTGCCGGCCGCCGGTCTTGGCACTCGCCTGTTGCCCGCCACCAAATCTCAACCCAAAGAAATGTTGCCTGTGGGGCGGAAACCAGCCGTGCAATACGTTGTAGAAGAGTTGCAGGCTGCCAGGCTGAGCAAGATATTGATCATTACCGGCCGCCGCAAACGCTCTATCGAAGACCACTTCGATGTGGAACCGGAGCTGGTTGCGGCTTTGGAACGCGCAGGGAACGAAGCCCTATTGGATGATCTGCGCTATCTCAATAAAGGCAACGCCCGTTTCTTCTATACTCGGCAGAGCGCGCCAAAGGGCCTGGGGCATGCAGTCTCTCTGGGCAGGGATTTTGTTGGAGATGACGATTGTGCGGTAGCACTGGGCGATTCACTGATCGCCGGCAATGACCCTGCCTCGCCACTGAGAGGGATGATGGCCGCTCATAAACATGTGGGCGCCGCGGCCATCATTGCCGTGGAGCAAGTGGCACCTGAAGAGGCATTCCGCTATGGGATCGTTAGCATCGCCGGAGATAGCGCCATTCCAGCCGACGAACCTGTGGCCATTACTGACATCGTGGAGAAACCGCCAACGGGTACAGCCCCGACCAACCTGGCCATTGCCGCCCGCTACACTTTCAGCCCTGCCATCTTCGAGGCTTTGCAGCGCACGGCGCCTGATCGCAAAGGGGAAATCCAGCTGACTGACGCCATGAACATACTCATCCGCATGGGTCTGCCGGTCTACGCCTGGCTGCTCCCGGCCCGACACCAGCGCTATGATGTCGGCAACTTCGAGAGCTACTTCAGAGCTTTTATCGATTTCGCCCTGGCCGATGAACGTTATGGCTACCTGGTCCGCAAACATATCAAAGCCAAAGCTTATGAACTCTGATACGCAACGAGTTGTATGCTCGGCGCCCGGCCGCTGCGGCATTATCGGCAACCCCACCGACATGTACGGTGGTAGAGTTTTGTCCTGCTCGGTGGGCATGCGGGCACGTGTGACCATCACACCAGCAGATGAATTGGTTCTAGAAACGGCCGGCAAGACATGCATAATCCGCAGCCAGAACGATCTTCGCCCAAACAAAGACTACTTTGATCTACCCAGGGCGATCTTAGACTACATGCGCCTGCCGCCGCTGAAGTGCCATATCTTGTATGAAACCGAGATCCCCATGCGCAGCGGACTGGCAGGTTCGACAGCCCTGGTGGTAGCTCTGCTTCGGGCACTGCTAGCCTGGCAAGGAGAACACCCCAATCTCTACGGCACTGCCGAACGTGCTCGTTATATCGAGTTAAATTATCTTAAGATCGTCTGTGGCTACCAGGATGCTTACATGTGCACATTCGGTGGACTCAATTACATAGATTTCCGCGGAAAGCAATTTTACCGCAGTGCCGAAGCCGAACTCTTTGCCACTGTCGAACCTCTATCAGGTTACGTCTCTAAACTTCCTTTCGTACTGGCCTTTACCGGCGTTCAGCATTCCTCTGGAGTGGTGCATAGACCGTTACGCGAGCGCTGGTTGGAGGGGGAAAAACGGGTGGTAGAAAGCTACAAACGTATTGGCGCCATTGCCCAAAAAGGCAAAAAGGCTATCTTGATGGAGGATTGGCCCCAGCTCGGCGAACTGATGAATGAGAATCACGCCATTCAGCGAGATCTGGGTGGATCAGGTGAGTGCAATGAGCGCCTGATTGCAGCTGCGCTAAATGCCGGTGCGCTCGGTGCGAAGCTGGCAGGCGCCGGCGATGGAGGCACCATTATCGCCTTATGGCCCTGGGATGATAGCAACCAGCTCGAACACGCTTTGACAGAGGCAGGCGCAGCAGCGTTATATCGCCCGAAGGTCAGACCCGGTGTGAATCTGGAAGAGGTCGACAATGGCTGATAGCAGCTACATCCTGGCCCATGATCTGGGCACAACCGGCAACAAAGCTACACTTTTCTGGCGTGATGGCAGGGTTGCCGCCGCCACAGTTGCCAGTTACCCTACTGCTTACCCCCAGGCCAACTGGGCCGAGCAAGATCCCAAGCACTGGCGTCGAGCCCTGTTTTCTTCGACACGACAGCTACTCAAGGAAGCGGGCATCTCTTCAAGTGAGATCGCCGTAGTGAGCTTTAGTGGGCATATGAATGGCCTTGTGTCGGTGGATAAAGCGGGGATACCGCTGCGCCCGGCCATTATCTGGGCGGACCAGCGTGCGGTTGAACAAGCAGCGACCATTGCCGACACCTGTGGCGAAGAAGAGGTCTATCAGCTAACGGGTAATCGCATCAGTGCCGGCTACCCAGCCGCCAAGTGGCTTTGGATCAAGATGCATGAGCCCGATGTTTATCACAACACGCATCTCGTCTTGCAGGCGAAAGATTACGCCGCGTACCTGTTCTGCGGTGAGTACGCCACCGACTATTCTGATGCCTCGCTGACCCTGCTGATGGATCTAACTAAACGAGAATGGGCGGGAGAATTAATCGAGCAACTCGGTTTAGACACAGGCAAGTTAGCGGACATCTACCCGGCAGCGACAGTGATCGGTGGGGTGAGCGACGAAGCTGCCCGAGAAACAGGTTTGAGGACCGGGACTGCGGTGGTAATCGGGGGTGGGGATGGCGCCTGCGCTACGGTGGGGGCCGGATCCATTGCCGCGGGCGACACCTACAATTACATCGGTTCCTCATCCTGGATTGCCCTCTCTACATCTCGACCTATCCTGGACCCCAAGCGACGCACCTTCAATATAGCACATCTTGATCCCGACCTTTATATCCCGTTAGGAACCATGCAAGCGGCAGGCGGAGCCTTTGATTGGTTTGAGCGGTTGCTTCGGCCAGAGGATCATGAGCATCCTCAATACGAAGCATTGGACGAAGCCGCCGCTGCCGTACCTCCCGGCAGCCAGGGATTGCTCTTTCTGCCCTATTTGTTGGGCGAGCGCAGCCCCTATTGGAATCCGTTCGCGCGCGGGGCCTTTGTGGGCCTGAGCATGTCCCATGGCAAACCTGAAATGACGCGCGCTGTCCTGGAAGGGGTCGCTTTTCACTTGCGTAGTATCCTCACAGTGCTGAAATCGCAGGGGACTGAGGTCGGGACAGGTATCCGCTTGATCGGTGGTGGCGCCAGGAGCACACTTTGGCGGCAGATATTGGCAGATGTTTACCAATTTCCGGTCGCACGCTTGAACCTCTCAGTACAAGCCGCTGCCTTGGGCGCCGCCATTGCCGGAGGCGTCGGTGTAGGGCTGTATCCCGATTACAAAATCGCGCGTGATCTTGCGTCCATCCACGACTACCAGTCTCCCGAACCTGAGACATCTCCGCTCTACGAGCCCTATTTCAAGCTTTTCGAACAAACCTATGTGGCGCTCGAACCCATTTTTACACAACTGGCCAAGCTTGACCGGAACTAGACGCTTGCCATGATTTTTGAGAGCAAATATGAAGGCGATTCCATTTGCCACCAATCGGGGACAAATCAGTGAGATCGACAGGGTGATAGTGATGCGATATTTCGAGCATTTTGTGCAGCACCGGAAGTAGCTGCTGAGGGAGCGCCTGGATGATCTTCCGCCAGCTGGGTAAGACAGGTTTGCATATCTCGATCCTGGGTTTTGGTGCGGCGGCACTGGGCAATGAGTATGGTGAAATCGACACAAATGAGGGAGAGCGTGCCGTACATCGGGCCATCGATCTTGGCATCAACTATTTTGATACAGCACCCCTCTATGGATTTCACCTGGCCGAAGAGCGGTTGGGTAGGGCATTGATCGGAAAACGCAACCATATCATCCTGGCAACCAAAGCCGGCAGACATGCACATGATCCGGCCAGCGGTCTTGATTTCTCAAGCATCGGTATCACTCGATCAGTCGAAACCAGTTTGAAACGTTTGCGAACAGAATACATCGATGTTTTACAGGCTCACGATATCGAGTTTGCCCCGACTGACCTCATCGTAAATGAAACGATCCCGACCATGCGACGTTTGCAGCGCCAGGGCAAGGTGCGATGTGTGGGAATCACCGCATATCCATTGGGGATGCTGGCACGTGTGGCAAAGGCCACAACTGTCGATACCATTCTCAGCTACTGTCGCTACAATCTCTTCGACACCTCCATGGATGATGCATTCACGCCAGTGGCGAAACAATTGGGCATCGGACTGATCAATGCCTCGGCGTTACACATGGGTTTGCTCACAGATGCGGGTCCACCCGACTGGCATCCTGCGCCGCAGCAGGTGCTTGCCAAGGGTCGGCAAGTGTCAGCGTTGTGCCGTGAGCATGGCGCTGGTATCAGTCAGTTGGCCTTGCAGTTCGCCCTCGCACACCCTGATGTTGCCACAACCCTGGTAGGAATGAGCACCACAGTCGAGGTAGAACGAAATGTCAGAGCAGTGTACCAAGGCCCCGACCCGTTGCTTCTGGCCGAGGTCAGGGCTATGATCATGTCCGTCGCCGATGTTTGCTGGAAAGAGGGCTTACCAGAAAACCACGATCCCAATTCCGTGGATCAGTATGCTGAACTATGACATTCCCTTACGAACAAAGTTATCTCACTCCACCTTGCACCTTCGCAACCGCAGTGAGTTCGTTACCACAAACACACTGTTGAAAGCCATGAGCTGCCAAACTGAAATTGCTGCTCAGAGCATTTCCGCACACTGCCTAAATGGAAAGGGCTTCAGACTATCGCTATGATTCATACTGTGCGCCGGTAAGGTGAAGAGGAAGCTCGTAATACAAATTACTACATCTCAAGTCGACCTCCGCAGGCTGACGCTGCTCTACAAGCCAAACGTGCGCATTGGGGCGTCGAAAACGGCTTGCACTGGGTTCTTGACGTCGCTTTTCGTGAAGATGACAGCCGTATCTGCATAGGTCACGCTGACGCCAACATGACAGTTCTGCGCCATATGGCCGTGAACCTGCTCAAACAAGAAACGACTTCACAGCGTGGCATCAAGAGCAAACGTTTAAGATGCGGTTGGGATGAAACTTACCTCGTGAAAGTTCTGAAGGCTGGCTTCCATTAAGACACCGATTGCCCTAGCTTGTTTACTTGACATATTAGTTGCGATTGCCCTGATGTAAACATGAGTAACCCCAAGATCGTAAAATAGGAGGGCTCTTTGGGACTTCGCGTGACGATCACGAATTTCAGTCGATGATGCCCCCACACCTAGTGGCTGGTTGTGCCAGCGCCTAGATATAGTGTGGAAAGAATCAGCACCACGCGAAATCCCAGAGAACCAATAGGAGTTACGATGTTGGAGTGACATTGCAATTCCAAAGCTACTCACAGATTCGGAGGTTACTCATGGACCATCAGTCTATCACACATCCACTATACGTCGCCATCGATGTGGGCAAAAACATCCACTGTTATGGCGCTTTCGCAGGATGGGCACTACAACCCGTGCGTCCAGCCAGGGAAGTGCGCAACAACCGTATAGGTTATGCTCATTTTCGGACTTGGCTAACCCAGCAAATTGAGCAACGTGAATACCACCCAGTTATCCTAGGTATGGAACCGACAGGGATCTATCACGAACCATGGGCCTATGCGATTCGGGGCGATTTTGGTGCTCAAATCGACTTGCGCTTTCTCAATCCCTACCAAACCAAGCAGAAACGGAAGCAGCTTATGAATGGGCGTAAGCGCAAGAGCGATCCCATTGATGTTCAGGCCACGGCTCATTGTTTGCGAGACGGCTTGGGTCATCCCGCCTGGCTCGGCCACGGAGAGGCCCTGCGCTTTGAGCTGTGGGCTGCCGATTTACGGCAACTTACGGCGAGAACAACAGCGTCTACAAGTCAATCTCTTGACTCAAATCGACCGACTATGGCCCGGGGCCTTGGTCAATGTCCGAGCGTATCGAAAAGCCCATCCCCACTTGGAAACGCCTGTGCCTTTAGTGCTGAGTCTACCCCTGCAGCGCCAGTTGGTACGTCTCATTTTGGAACACCGACCCAATCCTTATGAGTGGTTACCCTTCTCTCATGCTGAACTGCAGACTTTTTTTCGCAGTCATGGCCTGCGCTGCGGTCCTAAAACGGCCAACAAGGTGTTCGATGTCAGTCAGGACGACAGTGGCGATCGCCGTCGCCGGGGCAAAATCACCAGGAAGGGGGATGGCGGTCTACGCCAGGTCTTGTACACCATCGGTCTCAACACCAGCACGTACTGCCCAACCATAGCACGCGCCAAGCAAAGGGCCCGTCGACGAGGCAAGGGCAGAGTCGGTGCGGTGATCCATGCTGCTCACAAAGCCAACCGCATTTGCTTTCACCTGCTGCTTCACCAAGAATCATTTGACCCCCTGCTTGCACGCTGAATCACAATAACTGACCACGATACCGGTTTCGCTTACCTGATCTGGCGCTCGCCATCTGCCTCTTAATTCCGCGATTGCCCTGGACGCCGTATCTCCTTGATCAGGCGTCGCTTCATAGCTTGATTTGAGTCCCTGAATCGCCGTATCCTTTTCACGCCGCAGTAGATGATGACGCTTGACGTCGCAGTTTCATCCATCAGGATGACGACGGCTTTTCTTGTTCCTTGAACGCCACTTCTTCCATTAGCCTGCCGGTCATACACATTCACCCGCTGCCGTTCCTTCTAATTTGGACGGGTTAGCTTTGTGCTGCCTCTTCCTCCCAAACTTGACATATGCAGAAGATGCTGCGGTAATTCTTTGTTAGCATACGGCTATATCGTGTTGAACTCATAGGAATCCTTAATCATTGTCTTCTGAAGCTGGGTGATCATCATTTTTTGATGCCAATTTTCTCGCTGCTTGTTGCCGGATTGAGATATTTATTGCAGTGAGTATACCAATTACACAAGCAACTACGACACCTTCATCTAACAAGCCTATTGCATCTGGAGCCAATGCAATCAGGCCAAAAACAATTAAAATGACTGCCAATCCAATACTAAAACCAAAGCGCAATGGAAGTTTGCTGTCAAGAGCTAACAACATACTGCTGCCAACAGACTCACGCCAGAGATAAAAACTTAGTCGGGCATTGTACACGAAAAGTATGACAGCAATTCCCCAAAGAACTACAGCCGCAACTATACGTAAGATACCAACATCATTCATCTGTTGTTTCTCCGCCAGGTGCAGGATACAGAATTATGTACAACCCTCTTTCCCAATCAAATCGCAATTCACCAATGGTTGGAATATCTCCGGCAATACGGGCGGAATCATAGGATAAGATGAGTGAGTTCACAGCACTGTCCAGAAACCCTTCTAAGCCTACATTTCGCACAT
>PIVW01001242.1 GCA_003353825.1 Chloroflexota bacterium | reverse complement strand
ATACATTTTGCGCAAGATCAGCCGCTCGATTGCAGCACCCAGCACCAGGCCAACGACAATGGCGGCTGCAAATATGGCGATAAATCCCAACCAGTCCTGATACCCATTATCGTTGAGCAGCGTGATCGACCAGGCTGCTCCATAGGCCCCCCATGTATATAGGGCGCCATGGGCAACATTTAGAATCTTCATTACGCCGAAGATGATAGTCAGGCCTACCGACACGATGAACAAGTATGAGGCATAGCTCAACCCGTCGAGGACCATTGTTGAGTACAACTGCATTAAAACGTCCAATAACACCAGAAACGAAAACCGGGGCAACTTATACCAAGGCCGGTTCTAACATTTGGCCCCGGGCATGCCCGCATTAAGCCATTCCTGCGAACGCTGTCCGGGTGGAGCATTGATACATTCCGGGCTATAGAATTTTACCTCGCTGACAGTTGCTTCCTGCTTTTCATCGTCCCACTTGCTGATGCCATAGCCAATTGGATGCACCCCCTGGTGACCATCGCCGAGCGCCAAGCTAATCTTGCCGCCGATGCCCTGCCATTTTAGGCCTTTCATGGCCTCCATTATCTGCTCTTGCGTCGGGAAGCTGCCGGCCTTCGCCGCAGCATTATCCATGGAGGCCTTCAGAGCCAGGATAGCGTTGGCATATTGATAGGACGATGCCAGAGGATAGGCGCCGTAGCGCTTCTTGTACTCTGCCACGAACCAGGCATTGAGCGGCTCCTTATTGTGGCGCAGCAAAATACCGCTTTGGCCTCTGGTTCCCAGAACGACACCATCGGGGAACTTCTTACCCAGGCTGTCAACTGCCGATGCGCCGATTGTAGAGATAAACCGCTTGTCGTCGAAGAAGCCGCGC
>PIVW01001241.1 GCA_003353825.1 Chloroflexota bacterium | reverse complement strand
GTACACGATACGCCCTTCGATGACCCCCTTAACGATGGAGCTGAAGTTATCATCTGTGAGTACCAGTGAGGCGCTTTCTCTCGCAACGTCTGTCCCCCTCAGTCCCATCGAAATACCGACATGAGCGTGTTTTAATGCTGGGGCATCATTGACGCCATCGCCGGTCATGGCGACAAACTCTCCCTGCCTGATAAGCGACTGAGTGATCTCCATTTTCTGCTCGGGTTTGACCCTGGCAAACACTCTATGGCTTGCCACGAGTTTATCGAACTCACTTTCATTAATCGCCATCGCCTGGCTGAGTTCACTGCCCGTCACAGCCTTATCATGCTCGTTAGCGATTTTAAGCTGTTGTGACAATGTCAGCGCGGTGACGGGGTGATCGCCGGTTATCATCGCGACCTTTATTTGTGCCTGGTGACAAGAAGCGACGGCCTCTATGGCATCATGTCTGAGAGGATCGCTCATGGCGACCAGGCCTAGAAATTCCAGCCCGGTGAACTCGTCATTTTCCGCAGTTCCGGCCCCATGAGCTAATGCGAGTACCCGATACCCATGCCTGGCCATCCAGTGGGTCTGATCCAGGATCTTCTGATTCATCTTTTCGGTCAGGTTACACATGGGCATGACTTTCTCTACCGCACCCTTCACGGAGATCTGTGGGCCTAGCGGGCTATTGTTGACACTGGCACTGAATCCTTTTTCGGACTCGTAGGGAAAGAGGGTTAACTGAGTATGGTTTTCAGCTTCGGCCGTTAGCCTGAGCTTGTGTCCCAGTACAAGGAAGGCCAGATCTACGCCGTCTCCATCGGCGTGCACCTTATCGGCGTTGTATACAAGGTGTGCCTCATTGGCAAGCACGCCTGCTACGGCAT
>PIVW01000555.1 GCA_003353825.1 Chloroflexota bacterium | reverse complement strand
ATTCTGTATCTCGCGTTGGATGTAACCCTGCTGGACCGCCTGCACCGCCCCCCCCATCGTCTCGATCTTGTCGATGTAGTCAGCTGCCCGCTGTTCGATCTCATCGGTGAGATACTCGATATAATAGGAACCGGCCAGAGGATCTATCGTATCGGCGACACCTGATTCGTGTGCCAGGACTTGCTGGGTGCGTAATGCCACCTGCACAGCCATCTGTGTGGGCAGCGAGAGTGCTTCATCCATGGAATTGGTATGCAGGCTCTGTGTACCACCCAACACCGCCGCAAGCGCTTGTACTGCCACCCGTACGATGTTGTTTTCGACCTGCTGTGCCGTTAGTGTGGAACCGCCCGTCTGTGTATGGAAGCGCAAACTCCAGGAACGTGCTTTTTTGGCGCCGAATCGATCCCGCATGATGGTGGCCCACAAGCGGCGCGCTGCCCGGAATTTGGCGATCTCCTCAAGAAAGTTGTTGTGAGCGTTGAAGAAGAAGGAAAGCTGGCCGGCGAATTGGTCGATATCCAGATCGGCGTCGAGAGCGGCGCGCACATAGGCTATGCCGTCGGCCAGGGTAAAGGCCACCTCTTGCACGGCAGTGCTCCCCGCCTCACGGATGTGGTAACCACTGATGCTAATGGTGTTCCACCTGGGCGCCTGCTCACCACAATAATGGAAGAGATCGGTAATCAGGCGCATGGAATGGCCGGGTGGGAAGATATACGTGCCCCGGGCAATATATTCTTTGAGGATATCGTTCTGTACGGTACCACGAAGCTGATCGGGCGCCACACCCTGTTTTTTTGCCACGCCAATGACCATAGCCAGCAAAATGGCAGCGGGCGCATTGATGGTCATGCTGATCGAGACCTCGTCCAAAGGGATACCCGCCAGCAGCGTTTCCATATCGTCCATTGAGGAGATGGCAACGCCCACTTTGCCGACCTCCCCCGATGCCATGGGATCGTCGGCGTCGTAACCGATTTGGGTGGGAAGATCGAAGGCGACCGAGAGTCCGGTTTGGCCGTGGCCGATCAGGTATTTGTAGCGCTCGTTGCTTTCGGCAGCCGTACCGAATCCTGCATACTGGCGCATAGTCCAATACCGGCTACGATACATAGTTGGCTGGACACCACGAGTGAAGGGATACTCGCCTGGATATCCGAGTTGTTCGAGATAGGCCTTGCTCGCGGAATCGTCGGGTTGGTATAGTCTTTCGATGGGGATACCAGATGGCGTTTCAAAGACTGCTCTTCGTTCGGGAAAGCGTGAGATAACACGATCGAGAGTCGTCGTTTCCCAACGGGCCAGAGCATCGATGAGGGTCGGGTTGGATTCTATTGACATAATAATGTGATTGTTGAACACCGGGCTGATGGATGCGATGTGGGATTGTTCAGGTGATGATGATCAACTCCGCACCTTGTTCTATACTCTCTCCGGCCTTTACGCGTACGTGTTTGACAACACCTTCACGTGGGGCCCGGATTTCGTTCTCCATCTTCATCGCTTCCAAAATCATGAGAGGTTGATCGGCTTCGATCTCATTTCCTTCTTGTACAAGCACTCGCACCACCAATCCGGGGATGGGCGCCTTGATCGAGAATTCACCGCTGGGCGCGGCCAGACTGCCGTCTCGGTTTGCGAGCCGCAGTTGCCGTTCGTCCGCCACTTTTACATCGAAAAGGCGTCCGCCCAGCATGACATGATAACCAAAACTGGCCTCGTCGACCACGATCTCTGAAGACTGGTTGTCGATCAGGAGGGAATAGAGGCCAAGTGGCCCGACCTGCAGGAGGTCGGCGCGCACCGGTTCGCCATCGACAAGGATGACCCCATCATCTTCGATGATGATCTCGTAGGTCGTGTCGCCAACTTGGGCTTGATACTTCATAATAGTGAAGATTATGACAACAGCGAGCGCATACCGCCCAGGAGTGCGGAGCGTCGCCAGGTGCTCTGACCATGTTCCAGTTCTTCGCCATGGCTGATATTGATCGAGCGTACACCACCTTCGTGATGTAGCATAGCCCCGACGATAGCGGCAAGTCGTTTCTGTTCTTCGATGTTCTGCCCGGGAGGCGCCGTGTGTGATTCTAAAAATCTGGTGTCGAACTGACCCCATTGGAATCTAGGCGTATCCATTAGAGACAAGTGGAAGGGAACGGAGCTTTTTACGCCGGCGATGCGATATTCGCTCAGTGCCCGGCGCATGCGCAGTATGGCTTCTGCGCGTGATTCTCCGTAAGCGACGAGTTTTGCGATCATTGGATCGTAGAACAACGAGACTTCGAAACCTTCGTAGATGCCCGATTCCACGCGAATGCCGGGGCCTGTGGGCTCGCGCAGCGAGACAATGGTACCGCCCGAGGGCATAAAGTTATTCTCGGGGTCTTCAGCTGTGATCCGACATTCAATCGCCCAGCCCTTCATACGGATATCTTCCTGCTTTAGGCGCAGACGGCGGCCATCGGCAATCGAGATCATCTCTTTGACGATATCTACGCCTGTGACCAATTCCGTAACGGGGTGTTCGACCTGCAGGCGAGTGTTCATCTCAAGGAAGTAAAACTGCCCCTCTTTATCCAGTAGAAACTCGATTGTGCCAGCCGAGACATAGTTTACAGCATGGGCCGCTGCTACGGCGATAGCTCCCATTTTCTCTCGCAATTCTTGGTCAACTGCCACTGATGGTGATTCCTCGACCAGCTTCTGGTGCCTGCGCTGAATCGAGCATTCACGCTCGCCCAAATGGATGACATTGCCATGGCTATCTGCGAGGATTTGGATCTCGATATGGCGGGCGGATTCGATTGCCTTTTCCAGATAAATGCTGTCATCGCCAAAGGCCGCCAGTGATTCGCGCCGCGCCGCCCCCAATCCTGATTGCAGTTCACCCGGTTCTGTAACCAGGCGCATGCCCTTTCCGCCACCCCCGGCGCTGGCCTTGACCAGTACCGGATAGCCCAATTTCTCGGCAGCGTCGAATAGATCATCGTCGTGCAGGTCGCGCACTGTCCCTGGCACCAGAGGGACAGCGGCCTTGGCAACCGTCTCCCGGGCTGAGATCTTATCCCCCATTACTGCGATGGCTTCAGGACTGGGACCGATAAAGGTAACGTCTGCATCGCCGCAAGCTGCGGCAAAACCGGCATTCTCGGCCAGGAAACCGTAACCGGGATGGATGGCGTCAGAGCCTGAGCGCCGCGCCACATCGATGATCTTATCTGCGCGTAGATAGCTGTCTCGGGCCGCGGACGCACCGATGTTGTAGGCTTCGTCGGCGTAACGTACATGCAGGGCTGTGCGGTCGGCATCAGAGTAGACGGCCACGGTATCGATCCCGCGTTCCTGGCAGGCGCGGATGATGCGTACGGCGATTTCACCTCGGTTGGCGATAAGGACTTTTCTGAACATGACAATGTGTTGAGATTGGCGATTGCTAAATTAGAGATTGCTACTTACTACCTGCCCCAACAGGGCCTGGGTAGTGGTTACATGTTGACTGGTAACATATCTAGAATTATCTGTATTAGGCAAATACATCTTGCACAAATGCCCTCCTCTTTTTCGGAGTGGATTTGCCGAACGACGGGGTTTCACC
>PIVW01001240.1 GCA_003353825.1 Chloroflexota bacterium | reverse complement strand
CGGCAGCAAGGGACAGGCATTTCTTGTTTCCCAGAATTTTCGCGCGATTTTGCGCTACAACAACGCTGTGTCCTATGCTTTGGCGATAATCCAGCTAGGGAACAGGATCGCGGGCCGGCCCGATTCTATCGCAAATTAACTACGCACCGGGGCGCTTTTGGATGAAGCAGAATGGATCATGTTGCAGGCAGGGCTCGCGCGTCTGAGGTTTTGCATGGCCTTGTGAGGGAGCTTGTTGGCCAGATAAGCGGGTAATACCAAAGACCATTAATAATGACCCATTTGACCGGAATTTACCTGGACTTTGGCAAGGCGCGAGCGGTGCCCTGGTACCAGTACCACAAGCCGATCGCAACGATGTCCAAAGTCCAGGTAAATCCGGCCTTCGGTGATGTGAAAATAGCCCTCTGGGCAGCGTTGCATCTCTTGCCCGATGAACCACATCGCCTTCGAGATGCGCCTTGCCAGAAGACGATTTTCACATCATCAAATGAGTCATTATTAACGGTCTTTGGTATAAGTGATCATGAAATATCAACGCGGTCGGAGTTTTAAGCTAAATCCATATCCTTTGTTGGCATAATATTTTGAGATAAGCGCGATCATGTAGGAAGATATAAATACCGGTGTTATTTGCAGTTCATCCCTGCAAACTGGTGTATAGTGTTGGTTCTACGACGGTTTTCCACCAGCTTAAGAGTTAAAGATTAGAGCCATTGGCATAACTCATGCTTACAACCGTACAAAAGTACATCCTCCTTGCGCTCATTCTTGTCGCAGCTTTATCGTTTCGCGCGATGGCTCAACAATCTGATGCGCTAACACCCGCTTACGAAGTTTTTGTCCTCGGAGATAGCATCGCGGCCGGAATGTTGG
>PIVW01001239.1 GCA_003353825.1 Chloroflexota bacterium | reverse complement strand
TCTGCCACGGGTTTGCCATGACGCAGCACCGTTGCCCGGTCGCAAAGCGTTCTTATCTCTTCGAGCTTGTGCGAAATGTAGAGAATAGAGCAACCTTCCGCAGACAAACGGCGGACAGTTTCAAACAATTTGTCACCTTCTTGATGAGTGAGCACCGAAGTAGGCTCGTCCATGATGAGCAGACGTGGATTTTGCATCAGACAGCGGATGATCTCGACCCGCTGGCGCTCGCCGACGGACAGGGTGTGAATATACCGATCTGGATTGATGGGCAGGCCGTAGAGTTCACAAATCTTAACGATCTTAGCGCTCAGCTTGGAAAGGTTGTGGCCGGGATCGATGCCCAGCGAGATATTTTGCGCAACGCTCAAAGTTTCAAACAGCTTGAAGTGCTGGAACACCATGCCGATACCCAGCGCCCTGGCGGCGTTGGGGTTGGCGATCTTAACTGGCTTGCCATTCCAAAAGATCTCGCCTGAATCAGACTTTACCACGCCATAGATTATTTTCACCAGCGTTGACTTGCCAGCGCCATTTTCTCCTAACAAAGCATGAATCTCGCCCGGCATAACCGTAAGATCGATATGGTCGTTCGCCAGACAGCCTGGATACTGCTTGACGATCTGCCTCATTTCAAGTTGCGGCGTCATGTTGTTGAGCAGGCCTCCCAATCCTTATTAGTACATTACCTTGTCAGGCTTTATGCGCCACTCGTCAAACACTGCAATGGCCTCGTCCAGTTTGATTCTTCTGGTTGGTATTTTCCGTTCCGTGATCGGCCTTGGAATTTCCCGGTAGAGAAATTCATCATCAAAGCCGATGGCCGCCGCCTCCTGGCGCGTGTTGGAGAAATAGAGCGCATCGAGCCTTGCCAGG
>PIVW01000554.1 GCA_003353825.1 Chloroflexota bacterium | reverse complement strand
ACGGCTGCCGTACTTAGTGCCTTTGTGCTCAACACGGCCGTGGTAGCGGTCTTCATTCCCCTGACGATTAAGATCGCACACGACGCCGGCCTCAAACCCTCTCGTCTGTTACTGCCCCTTTCTTTTGGAGCGATGCTGGGTGGCACGATGACGCTTATCGGCACCTCTACAAACCTCTTGGTTAGTGGCATTGCCGCGGGCGCGGGATTACCACCCTTCCAGATGTTCGACTTCTTGCCTTTGGGTGTGCCGGTGCTGGTCACGGGCACAATCTACATGCTCACCCTGGGCCGGCGCTTGCTGCCAACGCGCGAGCAGGAGGATAGCCTACTCGATAAATATGGCTTGCGTGAGTATTTAAGTGAAGTGGTGGTATTGGCGGGGTCACCATTGGTGGGTAAACGCCTGAGCGAGCTACAGCTTTACGAGCGTTTTGATATCACTGTCTTGGATATTCTGAGGGATGGTCGTACCATTCGCTTGCCCGGCGCATCTCGCCACCTACGGCCGGACGATGTCATCTTGGTCAGAGCGCCGCTCGATCAACTTCTGGCCGTGCGCCAATCTGAGGGTTTGGGCATTTTACCCGCTCGTAAACTTGGAGCCGATTTTGTCGAGGACAGTGAACGAGTGGGGCTGGCCGAAGCCGTGATCGCTCCAGGTTCACCCCTGATCGGACATTCCCTTAAAGAATCGAACTTTCGCCAGAAATACGATGCCATTGCCATAGGTATACAGCGCCGAGGCCAAGCCTTGTATAGCAAACTGGGGCATGAATCTATGATGGTGGGAGATATGCTCCTGCTACTGGGCCGCAAGGAGGCACTACAAACGCTGCAACTTAATTCCGATTTCCTGCTGATGCTGGATGTAGATATGCCCAGGGAACGGCGGCGTGTCAATTGGTCGATTCTGATAATGTTGGGTGTTGTAGCTGTAACCATCCTGGGCATCATGCCGATTATGGTGGCAGCTTTGGCAGGCGCCTTTTTGATGGTCGTGGTTGGCACCCTTTCTCTGGACGAAGCCTATGCGGCTCTGGATGTGCGCGTGTTGGTCATGTTGGCGGGTATCCTCTCTTTGGAAGCGGCGATGGCGCATTCGGGACTGGCAGCCTGGGCTGCCGATCTTGTGATCGAGTTCGTGGGACCGGCCTCACCCTGGCTCTTGATAGCTGCCTTCTACCTGATGTCTATGTTGCTCACTGAAGCGATGTCCAACCAGGCGACCGCCGTTGTGCTCGCCCCGCTCGGCATTTCTACTGCCCAAGCCATTGGTGCTGACCCCACCCCCTTCCTCATGGCCATCACTTTTGCTGCCTCTGCCAGTTTTATGACTCCGGTAGGGTATCAAACCAACACCATGGTTTACGGCACTGGTGGCTATCGTTTCTTCGATTTTATTCGCGTTGGCACTCCCTTGAACCTATTACTTTGGACTGTCTCCTCGCTAGCGATTCCCATTATCTGGCCGTTGTTCTGATCGATCCCGTGCCGCGCTAAAACACCTGTCACTACGAGCGATGACCATAGGTCGTCCGACCTATGGTCGACACGCGCAATGACATTACCACCTTTGTATCTTTCCTGGCTCTAGCGCTATCATCAGACACCCAATTTGTTAGAAATCGATCCCGCTCATCCCTCCACCGAAATCATCGCCACCAATATCAGGCATCGCTTCCTCGATATCTTCGGGAGACTGGCCTGATTCCAGGCGATCGATGACCTCGTTGAATTCGGGATCATCCATGTCTTCACCTAATTCGCTACCCATCTGGCGCATCATGCGCCCCAATGCACGCGGATCTTCCTCATCTAACCCGGCCAACATTGAAGGATCAGCCAGATCATCCAGGCGCGCTGCTTCAGATTTTACAATCGCCACTTTTGATATCAACCGTCTCAAGCGCTGGCCCTCACATCGGGGGCAGACCGGCGCCGTCCTCTCTGCAGCAGAGATCGTGCGATAAAAGACACTCACCCGGCGGCGACAGTCAAAGCAATAATATTCATAAATTGGCATAGATTCGCTCCATATCAGTGATTGTCGGTCTGCTATTACCTGTGGCTGACTTCCAAGTACATGTTATTGTACGAGAGATCTGGCAATCACAACAATTTCACCTCCTACTTTTGATCTTACCATGACCGAAGCTACACTCACAGCCAAACAATCCACCGACCCTGCGCAAGGTCATTTTGGAGTTCCCAATGAGCCACGCCCTGTTGTTTTAATTCTCTCCGGCCCATCCGGTGTGGGCAAAGATTCAGCCCTCGATGCTTTGGAAGAGCTTGGGGTCAATTATCATCGCGTTGTCACCGCCACTACACGCGGCCCCAGACCCAGCGAAGCGGAAGGTGTCGATTATCATTTTGTCTCGTTGACGCGCTTTGCAGAGATGATGGAGAATGATGAATTGCTCGAGTACGCCTTGGTCTACGGCGATTACAAAGGCGTGCCCAAAAGAGAGATCGTCGAACCGCTGCGGGCGGGTCAGGACGTGATCATGCGCGTTGACGTGCAAGGAGCCGAAACGATGTCGCGCAAGTTGCCGGGGTCGATTTTGGTTTTTCTGACAACAGCGACTGAGGATGAGATGGTGACACGATTGCGTGATCGGAAAACCGACTCCAATGAACAAATCGCCATTCGCGTGGCCTACGCACGTAAAGAACTTGCCGTATTGCCCAAGTTCAAATACGCGGTCGTAAATCGACATGATCGCCTTCAGGATACCGCGCGCGAACTCTGGGCGATCATAACCGCCGAGCGCTCCCGTACTGATTACCAACGTGTCGATATTCCCTAGTTTGTACCTGCCAGCAAGCGCTCTAATGGTGATTCGAGACGAAGCTTCGCTCTGTGGTTGAGCCAAGCCAACAACGTTTTGCACAAGTCGGTGTGCTTGTGCCTATCGATCGCCGCCCACGTAAGGCCGGCGACGAGGGGCATGCCCAAAAACTGATCGATTTCAGTCCTGAAAGCCAAACTTTTACCTACGGCATTCCCACAGGGCGGCGCCGACAATACTTGCCCGGCCAGGTGGTTTGGGTGCCCTTCGGACGGGGAAGGCAGCAAGGCGTCATCATGAATTTGGCAGAAACCGCCCCGGAAGGAGTGAACGTCAAAGTTCTGGGAGAGCCTGTGACTGCTGCGCCCGCGCTCACGCCCGAACAGATTGAACTGGCGATGTGGCTCTGCCGCCACTATCTGGCGCCGTTGGGTGAATGTGTGAAGTTGATCTTGCCTCCCGGTTTTGGCGCACGCAGCCGGGTGATCGTGGAATTTGTACCAGGCGCCCCTATCGTACCAGATCATCTATCTCCAGCTCAACAGGCGTTGCTTTTGCGGCTACGCCAAGAGCCTATGCCGCTATCTGATATACGAAAGCTGGATAGGCGCCTGGCTAACGACGATGTTCTTGGAGTTTTGCTAAAAGAAAGTTTGATACGGCTGCGCGACGAGGTGCGCGGAGGTAGTCCCAAGCCGAAGTTAGAGAGGCGTGCCCAACTTGCCATACCTGCCACGGGCATCGAAAAGGGCTTAATGCACCTGGGGCGGGCGTCTAAACAGGCTGATATCCTCCTTTGGTTTTGCGATCATC
>PIVW01001238.1 GCA_003353825.1 Chloroflexota bacterium | reverse complement strand
ATAACGATTTTGATGACAATGATCCCCAGATCAACGACCAGGGCTGGGTGGCCTGGCACGGGTTCGACGGCACCGATAACGAGATTTTTCTTTACAAGAGCGATGGAGAACTCGTCCAGGTTACCGATAACGATGTGTTCGACCATGAGCCACAGTTGAACAACCGAGGGCAGGTGACCTGGTCAACCCATCGAGGGTCCAAGATTGAGCTCTGGAAAGCCAGCTCTCCTCCTGTAAACGTCGTGTCCGAGTCTATGGACTCCGGGGGTGGCGTTGTCTTCGACTCGATAACCCATGGGGTGATCGTGGGGCTGACAGAAATGACGATGAGTTGGGTGGTGGGTGCGATGGGGTTGAGCCAGCAAAGCGACGACGGTGCCGCGCAGCTCAATCTAATCGCCGAAGAACTGGATGAGATAGAAGCACTGCTTGGGGACATGGCAACTTCCCTGGCTTCTATCGAGCAAGAACTCACTGTGATTAACTGCACGGAACAAAAGACCGCGCTTACAGACGATATAGCCAGGATCATAAGCCTACAGAGCACATTCAACGGTTTCATTACCGATGCGAATAATGGGCAGACAACCAGACAAATCTATCTGGCGGATTGGGCTGACCAAGTCCTGGCACTGGGAGCTTACACCGCACACAAACCTATGAGTGAGATTCTCGCCACCATCGACCAACAGTTGTATTCATTCGACACGGGGATTATCCCCGACTGCATTGCGACTTTGACCGCGCCTGCCAATAATTCAGTTGACGATACAGATTACTACGACCAAGTGGCGCAGATCACAAACTATTACTACCACTACCAGGTCCTCGGACTTCTCTTTCTCACGGAGGCTCTGCATTACAAGGCTTGGGAAGAG
>PIVW01001237.1 GCA_003353825.1 Chloroflexota bacterium | reverse complement strand
GTCTTCCAATCCAGTTCTTCCGGATCGATATCGTTCAACACTGTCGTTCATAATGACGGCAGTGGAGTCGTCGTCGATGGCTCTGATTCCTGGCTCAACGCCCGCTACAACATCATCGCCCTCAACGATGTTGGGTTTGATAACAGCGGCGGGGGTCAGATCTTCAATCGCTACAACTTGCTTTACAACACCGATTCCTACTGGTGCTCGAGCTGTCAGGACTACGTAGGATCGGTCACAACAGGTTTAGGCGAACGCAACAGTGATCCTATGTTTGCCGATGCTGACAATGGCGACTACCGCCTGACCACTTCCTCTCCGGCCCTGGATGCCATCCCCGCCAGTGAATATCTGGCGGCGCCCAATGGCGGCGGTAGCAAGGCCGATATGGGTTATCGCGAGCTTTTGGCCGTACCGACCACCCTACTCTTGGGTAAAGAAGGCAACTCCTGCGGCCTGGGCAGCGCCGGGGTCGATGCGGTCGAGTTCGGGCTCGTGTATGTCAGCGACGCCTCACAGGGTGTCGATGAAACCACGCCCAGCAGCTGGATCTCCGCCACACTCAGCACGCAGGGCCATGCCGGTTCCTACTGGACAGGCTCCATCACACCCGACCAGGGTGATGGCCTCTACCGCCTCTACAGCCGACCCAGCGACGCTGTCGGCAATGCCAGCACAGCCGCCGCCGACTGGTATCGGTCGGAGTTCATCGCTGATGGCACCCGACCACAGGTCAGATTAGTTTCGCCAGCCAATAGCTTCGACACCAGTGCGCCGGCGATAATGTTGAGCATGAAAGTGAGCGACTGGGCGCCAACCGGCAATGTCGGCGAGACGATGTACAATATTGGTGATGCCTATTTTGTGGTAGATGGCGAG
>PIVW01001236.1 GCA_003353825.1 Chloroflexota bacterium | reverse complement strand
GACCTGGGGACCGTCTCCGGCGCTTCCGGTATAGCTCACTTCGATGCCGTTGCCCTGGCCATCCTTATCAAAGGATTTCTGCCATGTGAAGGCAGAACCGGCCGTGCCATTGAGTGCTTCAACTCTAATCTCATCTTCTACGTAGTGGTAATTCAACGAGGTCTGGAGGTACGGATGGTAGGCGGCTCCGTACATAAGGTCGGCGGCGCCGGTTTGGTTCCTGAAGTCCTCCACCTGCCCGGACAGGACATCCAGGATCGCAAAACGGTCTCCCAGTTTATTGCACTGGGCCAGGGCATCCTCGCAGAGCGCGTAGTAATCGGCCGGGGCGAGGTTGACTGCGTCTGTGAGCAGGATAAGGGTGGGTTCATCCTCTTTCTCGAGTTCGACTAGCCCATCTTCAAAATCGTTTGTGGCCGGTGTAGAACTGTAGTCTCCTATTGATACAATATAGCAACTTCCTCCACCATTCTTGAAATAGAGACTGAGGCTATTATACATCAAGAATTCGGTACCCGTTGAGGTGTCGCGTTGTACGTTTACGATCTCCGTGAGGCCTGTACTCGTGTTAACACGAGTCTGGACCGTAAACTTGCTCGGGTTTGCGCCCCCGAAAATTGTTTCGTATTCCAGCAAGGTATTGATGCGAGCGACTTTAGGGCCTACCGCCGTATAGCCGATAAAAGCCGGGATCGCCGTGGAGACCTCTGCGACGGATGGGGGTAGCGTGGAGATCTCTTCTACATATACACCGGGTGTTTGGTAAGTAGCCATTGCCAGTTAACCTCCCATTTTTGGAGATGAAGGAGCGAAATACTTCATTATATGAAACAACACATCCTCCTGTTGTTGGGTTCTATTGATGTTGACTGCCGTTGT
>PIVW01000553.1 GCA_003353825.1 Chloroflexota bacterium | reverse complement strand
AATTTCAAACAGATTTCCGTCAAAATCCCTGATAAATATTTTGGCGCCACGTGGTCTTCCCAATCTCAGAGTAAGTGCAATACCACACGTCAAAGATTAGCCTGCTTTCAGCAGTAATAGGCGGTTGCAAAATAGATTAGAATTTCGGCACAACAAGTATCTGCTCCTGGCCGAACTCGGAAGCCCAGCTGGCGCTTATGAGCGTCTCCTATGGAGGAAACAGACGCCTGGAATCAAAATTTCAGAGTCAGGAAACGAAACCAAGCCGAAGCGGACTGACACTTCAGGGTACAATAACCAGGCAGCGCATTCAGCGAGGGCAGTGCCTGGCCGGCGGGCCGCGCGCCTATTCTGCCACGACCGCCTGCATCGCGGCCCGGGCGCAATGACAGGAGGCGCCCACCGGCAGGTCGGAGCGGGCTGCGGCTAGTTCGAGGCGCTGGCGGATCATCTTCGCCTCAGCAGTGTCGCCGGCTCCGCGACGGCGGAGGCATTCGTCGAGGCCCTTGAGACTCCAGATGTTGTTCGGATGGATGCAGGCGCGAGGTAGATCGCCGGCGAGGCCGAGATCCTCACGATAGGCCTGTTCGGCCTGCTCGACTCGGCCTTGTTCCAGCGTCAAGGCGCCGAGCGCATGGCGGACGGGCTGTATCCAGCCCCAAGGCTCGTCATAGGGCAGCGCATCTTCCAGCTCAACCCCTTTTTGGAGATGGGAGAAGGCGATATCGTAGTTCCCCTTCCGGTACTCGAGTTCGCCGTCCAGCATCTGTTCGGCTACATCGAGCAGGTCGATACAGCGGATATTGTGGAGATAGCGGCTGTCGGCCACGTTGGCACGTGCCTCAAAGAACTTCACTCGCTCCGCTTCCGACTCCGCCACTTCATTCAAAGCGGCGTGGGCCACGGCTTTTGCGTAGTGCAGCGACGCAGTGGTGTGGCAGTAAAGGCTCTGATCTTGGGGCAGCGGCTCAGCGATAATGTCGCGCCAACGGCCGAAGCGAATCTGCACATGGGTCTTCATGGAGATATAGCTCTCCAGAAAATCGGCCATGGGCGGGCTCTCCTGTTTCAACAACTCTACCGGAATCTCAGTGATCATCTCTTCTGCTGCAGCCATGGCCGGTTCGTACTGGCCGAGAAACATCGCGCCGTAGATGGCGAAATGATAATTGTGGGCGCGATAGCCGGTGTAGAAGTTCATCCGCCCCTCGCGCTCAGCGATCTTCAGGTCAGCCTCGATCCCCTTCTGGTTCCAGTACAGTGTGTCACGGTATTCACCACACTGAATGTCGATATGGGTCGCCATGTGGATCAAGTGGCCGGCGTCAGGCACCAGCTCGCGCAGGCGGTCACCAACTGTGAGTGCCTTTTCCGGGGTCGGCGACATTTCCATCAGGTGGACATAGAGGTGCAGGATGCCGGGGTGGACGCGACCCTCGGGGGTATCGACGAACCTTTCCAGCACCTTCTGCGCCTCGATCGTGCCGGCGCCCTTGGCGACCGAGTTGTTCCAGATGTCCCACATCTTCCACGGGGTCTGGTTGAGAATTGCTTCGGCATAGAACGTAGCGACCTCGATGTCGTCAGGATGGTCTTCGTAAGCCTTCTTCATCGTTGCGGCGAAATCATCGTTCCAGGGCGCCTGATCATCGATCGGTTCTCGCTGAGGGTAACGAGCCGGCAGGGCCTCGATCAGGGCGCGCTCAGTCGGGGTGATTGTATTGACTAGCGTGAGAGCGGCCTGGGTGCTGTCATAGGCCGTACCGAGGGCGTCGGTCTTGGTGGTTGGATCCATCATCCACCATTCGAAATTGTAATTCGGGCCGACTGCGTAGGCGATGCCCCAATGAGCCATGGCGCAGTCTGGGTCGTGCTCCAGCGCCTTCTGAAAGCATTCGATAGCTTGTTCGTGGTTATAGGAGTACGTCCAGACAAGGCCGCGATCGAACCAGCGTTGTGCATCATCGGAACTTGTCGAGACCTTTCGCGAGTACGTTCCCAAATCGTAGTATGCCATCTCCGACTAACCTCTCTTAATGTTGCTGATAAGAGTTTAACAGTACCTCGCGTTGAATTTTACCGGTAAAAAAGTGTAACGGCCAATTGTTGCGAACGATTGAGACACCACTCACGAGCACGGCTGAGACGGAATATGTGGGAGGCTGTTGTTGGCCGAAAATTGCCTCCCACCCCAGTTTACTGAGCGTCTCCTTTGAAGAAAACTGACGCTCAATCCCGATAATCCAGCGGCGATTTACCCATTCGAGACACTTAACACTATCTCGTTGCGGGCACTTTGTCCGACTGCATGCGTTTGGTTATGGCTGCTGGATTCATATACTAAGTGCAACATGGGAGTCCCTGCGTATATTAGTGAAGGTATATAATTTCGCACCTGTTAAAGCAGGGCTTTAATCCCTCCGAGATCGCCCGTCAGATGGGTCGGCACTGCAGTACGATCTATCATACATCTGGGGAATAAAGCCTCGGGCAGCCAACTGGGGCCGCCTGAGGCAATCGAGTAAACGGCGCAGAAATCACTACAAAGCTATGTCGCCAGCTCCGCTATTACGTCAGACCTTACCCCAGAGGACAACTCTGGCAATCGAAGAGCCTCGAATATATCCAGCACCCCATGCAGAAACCTAGCACAGCATCTAGCCAGGATAATGCGAAAAAAAACAACCAGGACTATTGAAACCCAGATGCCTTCGGATCCCATTTGGCACAGCATCAAAACAACCACTCAACGAGGCTCAAATTCGCTATCAGGCCAGTCATGATGCTCTAACCGGTCTTTTTAACCGTCACGAGTTTGAACGACGAGCCGAACGGCTGATTTCAACCACCCAGGAGCATGAAGCAGAGCATGCCTTGTGTTTTATGGATCTCGACCAGTTCAAGGTCGTCAACGATACTTGTGGTCACATTGCTGGAGATGAATTGCTGCACCAGCTCGGCCATGTACTGGAGAATACAGTAAGACAAAGTGACACCCTGGCTCGACTCGGGGGGGATGAGTTCGGAGTATTATTAGAGAATTGTACTCAAAGGCAGGCTCTAAGGATGGCTACCGAATTACAACAGGCCATACAGGATTTTCAGTTTTCCTGGGGAGAACGAACCTTCCGTATCGGTGTCAGCATTGGCCTAGTTGCTATTACTGAAACAACCCCCAGTCTTGTCGAATTACTACAACATGCGGACGCCGCTTGTTATATGGCTAAAGACTTAGGCCGTAATCGAATTCATGTGTTTCACCCTGGAGATACCGAGATGTCGCTACGACATGGTGAGATGCAATGGGTTGCCCGTATAAATCATGCGCTGGAAGAAAATCGTTTTATTCTATATGCCCAGAACATTGTGCCATTAGATAAAAGCACCGATATGCAATATGAGCTTTTGCTTAGAATGATAGACGAACACGGAAATATCATACCACCCGGCGCCTTCTTATCAGCGGCTGAACGTTATGATCTTATGGATAAACTCGATGCGTGGACCATAGAGAACGCCCTTAAACTAATGGTTTCTCACCCTGTTTTTGTAGAGCAGATACATTTCATCACCATAAATATCTCTGGTCAGTCACTGACTAAAATGAAATTTCTAAACT
>PIVW01001235.1 GCA_003353825.1 Chloroflexota bacterium | reverse complement strand
GAACTGAAGGCCTTGTGGACCGATCCCTCGCAGTGTGCACTGGTGACCTATATTCCCATCCTGGGGATTATCTCGTCATGGTGGCTGTTCAGTGCGGGTATGCCCAGACAATTGCCTGTGGCGATCGTCGATCGCGATCAAAGCCAGCTCAGTCGTATGCTGGCGAGGCGCATTCAGGCTAATCCAGCGGCTGACACGATCGGTTATCAGGATATCGCCAGTGCAAAACGGGCGATGACCCAAGGTGAAGTGTATGCGCTGGTGGTGCTTCCACACCGTTTGAATCGGGATCTGCTTACGGGTCACAGTCCGACGATCGAGATACGCTATAACAGCCAATTTCTGTTGGTGGGTAAGCTACTCTCGAGTCAGATCCAACTTAGTCTGGGTGATGGCCTGGTGCATGTGGCGAACAAGAAGCAGTTAGCGCTTGGCGTGCCTAAGGCACAGGCCGAAATAAACCTTCGACCAGTGACCAGTCAGACGACCGCACTGTATAATTCCAATAGCAACTATATCGGCTTTCTTGTGCCGCCGATATTGCTTGCGCTGGGGCAGCTGCTCGCCATGCTCGTATTCGCCAATAGTCTCAATCGTGAGTTACGACTGAATACTATGAGTGAATGGTTCAGTCTGGGAACCAGACGTGTACTGTATGCCAAGATGCTGGTCTATACCCCCTTAATCGTATTGCAGGGGCGCTTCATTCTCGCCATCTTGTATCAGTTTCTGAATCTTCCTCTGCAAGGGGATTTCGGATTATTGCTGGTGGCTCAGGTTGCCATGTTACTTGCCGTTTGGTTACTGGTTCCGGTGATCTTCTTCCTGCTACAAGATTGTGCCAGAGTGATCAGCTTCTGCACCGCACTCTTTGCTCCGG
>PIVW01000090.1 GCA_003353825.1 Chloroflexota bacterium | reverse complement strand
TAGCTATTGTAGATTGTATCGCTCAAACCGATGGGATATATAAGCAAGAGCTTGCCAGCTTATTGACCCTCAAGTTCCAGACTTTTGAAAATGTTCCTTTATGACCGTTGTCAGTATAGCAACGACTGAAATGCGCCTGACTCAGAAACAGCGCCTGAGTGAAACAGGGGCGCTGTTTTTGTATGGTCTGAAATCGTTTGCGTCCTTTACAAGCGTGACAACGTCTATATGATGGAACTCAGCACCAGTTCCCTGTAATGCTACCGAGAATACATAGCGGCGGACTTCTATGACCGACATCATCCTCTCCCCAAAAGCAAGTAAACAAACTGAACGTGTCTGGCAGGAGTTCAGCGAAGAACTGCGCCTCTTCATCCTTGGCAGGATAAGCAATCCTCAGGACGCCGAAGATATCCTACAAGAGACCTTTATTAAGATCCATAAAAAACTGGCCACCCTTGAGGATGACGAACGCCTGACTGCCTGGCTCTACCAGATCACCCGCAACACTATCATCGACTACTATCGCCGTCAGAAACCCACAGAAACCCTGGCGCCCGAGTTGATCGAAAACCAGGCCGGAGAATGGATCGAGACCGAGGATGATATGGAGGCGCTCGTTGCCACTTGGATGAAACCGATGGTCATGGCCTTGCCCGACAAATATAGCGAGGCCCTGCTTCTCACCGAGTTTGAGGGTATGACACAACGAGAGCTGGCCGAGCGCTTGCAGCTTTCTCACTCGGGCGCAAAATCACGTGTGCAACGCGGGCGTACGATGATGAAAGAAGCGCTTTTCGATTGCTGCATATTCGAACGAGACCGCCAGGGGGGCATCATCGACTACCGGCGCCGTATCGACCTGATCGAATAGCGTGCATTTGCAAAGAACTGGGAATCGTTCGTAGTAGGCGCTTTAGCGCCACCGTCGTGGACAACGCACTAGAGTACACACTACGGACAGTTCATTCTAAACACACCCAAGCTAACATGCGAGTGCCAGAGTTTGCGTCCATCCTGCCCCCAGTTGCGTCTATACAAATAGAAACCCATCCTCAAGGAGAAAGTTAACCATGGCAACAACTGCCACCCCCGATATCAAAGAAAAAGTCCGTGAACGCTATGCCGACATTGCCCTGCAGGGCTCGAATTGCTGCGGACCGGCGGCCTCAAGCTGTTGTGAAGACACCACGGCGGAGATGTCGTTTGCCGATTACAGTGCTATACAAAGTGATGTCATCAGCGAATCGGACCTCGGCCTAGGCTGTGGTACGCCAACGCTTTCGGCCAATTTCCATCCCGGCGAAACAGTGCTCGATTTGGGCAGTGGCGGCGGCATCGACGTTTTTCTTGCCGCCAAAGCAGTGGGGCCGGATGGCTACGTGATCGGCGTCGACATGACCCCTGAAATGCTGGCCCTTGCCCGCAGCAATGCCGAAAAAGGCGGATTCAAAAATGTCGAGTTCCGCAAAGGCGAGTTGGATAACCTGCCCGTGGTCGATAACTCGATCGATGTCATTCTCTCCAACTGCGTTATCAATCTCACGCCCGACAAAGGAGAGGTCTTCGAGCAGATGCAGCGTGTGCTCAAGTCCGGTGGCCGCTTCTCCATATCCGACATCGTCACCTATGGTGATGTACCCGCGAATTTGCGGGAAGACATCGCTTTATGGACAGGCTGCATCGCTGGCGCTATGGATCGAGAGGCATACCTGGAACTCATTCGCTCCAAAGGATTTCCAACTGTGCGGATCGAGAAAGAGACCCTCTACGATGAATCTTGGCTTCCCGACGAGTGGCGCCAGAAACTAGGTTTGAAACCGGAGGATCGAGCTATAGATTTCGGTATAGCCAGTGTTACATTGGTGGGCGAGAAATAGGCCGAGAGAACGTTTGTCGGTGGGGTGAATACATCGAATCAACAGAGACTGTATTTGAATAAAATAAAGAGAGAATCGACTACAAGTCGATTCTCTCTTTTACTTTGTGAATGTGCTCCGGATAAACGAAGCGAGACGTTCTTCCATCGCTATCTCAATATCAGTTCCCTCCAGATCGTTTTATCTGGCGTTCGATCCACATATCCATCAGCGCAGAGCCCACGATCACGACACCAAACTGAACACGCAATACGCACTACGCACCACGGCCTATGCTATAATCCTCCTATGGAGGTCATACTCACCCACGAGCATGCGGATTTCGATGCGCTGGCCAGCCTGTTAGCTGCGCGCAAGCTCTTCCCAGATGCCATCCCTGTGCTTCCACGGGCTCTTAACCGCAATTTGCGCGATTTTCTGGTGCTATACCGTAGCAGCCTGCCCTTTCGCCGCGCCGACGAACTGCCACGGCGTCGCGTAGAACAAGCGATCTTCGTCGATACACAATCAGCACAGCATGTACGTGGCATGAACCAGGACACACCGGTACGTGTTATCGACCACCACAAACGTGAAGAACTCTTAGGGGAACGCCACCATTATTGGGGTGAAGCGGTCGGGGCTACCACCACATTGCTCTTGGAACAGATCATAACTCGGGGATCTGCTATCACGCCCATCGAGGCGACTTTACTGCTTCTGGGTATTTATGAAGATACGGGGGGCCTGACCTATGCCAGCACAACCGCTCGTGACCTGCAATGCGCGGCCTGGTTACTAGAAAAGAAAGCGAAACTCGAAGTCGTCAACAGCTTCCTCCACCATCCTCTGACACCCGCACAGCAGCAATTGCTCAAACAGCTGAGCGGCAACGCCAAGAGCCTCACCATTGCCGATCACACGATCGTGATCACGACAGCTTGTGTGGAACAGAGTGTGGATGAGATCAGCACACTGGCGCACAAACTCAGGGATATCTACGAACCTGACGGACTTTTCCTCCTGGTCGATCTAGAGGATCGTATTCAAATCGTCGCCCGCTCCACCTCCAACCTCATCCATGTGGGCGATATCGCCGAACGGCTAGGAGGTGGTGGCCATGCCAGGGCCGCTGCTGCACTTATCCGTGGCCTAACACTCAGCGAAGTTTATACTGAATTACTTGAACTACTCCAAATCTATGTAAAGCCTCCCATGACCGTGCGCCAACTCATGTCGTGGAACGTCAATACCCTCACACCTGATATCACCGTGGCTGAGACCTCCCAACGTATGCAACGGCTGGGCCATGAGGGCTTTCCTGTTGTAGAGGAGGGTGAACTCAAGGGATTGATCACGCGACGATTTATAGATAAGGCGATCCATCACAGTATGCAGAACGTAGCGATTAGCCGGGTGATGCGTACGGGGTCGGTTACGGTAAGAGTCGACGACTCAGTACAGACCTTACAGCAAAAAATGATAGAGTCCAGTTGGGGGCAAGTGCCAGTCGTGGATGATCAAGGCGAAATGATTGGCATCGTCACTCGCACCGATCTGCTCAAGCTCTGGGCCACACCTGAAGACGAACTCCCCCCCCCTTCACTTGCCCTAAAGATGGAGGAGGCTCTGCCACATGGTATGTTGAATCTGCTGCGCCAAGTGGGCCAGGCAGCCTCTGAACTGGACTATCCCTTGTACGTAGTGGGAGGCTTCGCGCGCGATCTGCTGTTGGATTTCCCCGTTTTCGACATCGATCTGGTCGTCGAAGGTGAGGCGGCCCTACTGGCTAAGAACCTTTCGCATACTTTTGGCGGCCGGGTGCGCAGACACAAACGTTTCGGCACAGCCAAGTGGATTCGAGACGACGAAGCTTTTGTCAGTGGCGATACCTTAGCTGACCAGACACCCGCCAGCCTCGATTTCGCCTCAGCCCGTACAGAATTCTACGAAGAAGCGACAGCCCTACCGGTTGTGGAAAGCTCGAGCATCAAGCTGGATCTCCACCGCCGTGATTTTACGATCAACACGCTGGCCATCCGCTTGGATGGTTCGAACTGGGGCGAGTTACTTGACTTCTACGGCGGGCAAGGTGATCTCGATGATGGCATCATCAGCGTGTTGCATTCGCTCAGTTTTATCGAAGATCCAACGAGAATTTTGCGCGCCGCTCGCTTTGAACAGCGTTTTGAGTTTGAGATCGAAGCGCGCACAGCCGAACTGATCAGCGATGCCGTGGACTTGCTAGGCCGTGTCAGCGGGGCACGGATTCGACATGAAATCAACCTCATTCTCATGGAGCGCCAACCAGAACAAGCTCTGCGTCGCTTACATGAGTTGGATGTTCTCAGACATATCGATCCTGACTTGACCTGGCACGATAGTCTAGCCGGCAAATTCGTAGCCTTACGAGAGGAACTGCTCAGCATACAGGTGCGCCCGGCAGCTGTCGAACGGCTCTATTTCTCGCTTTGGATCTATCGATTCGCACCGGCGATTCAACAGCGCCTCATTAGCAAACTACGGCTTACAACCAAGACCGGATCATTGCTAGAAGAATGCGTTGCCTTGCGTGGCGCCACCGCTAAACTGAGTGACCCAGATCTACCCAATTCCCAGCTAGATTTGCTGCTGGCTAATTTCAGCAGCAGTAGCTTGCTGGTCGGACGCATAGATACAGATGATTGGATCGTAGGGGAACGCATCAGCTACTATGAAAGAGAGCTTCGCCCGCAGACGATCTACCTCTCAGGTAATGATCTGCGATCTATGGACGTTCGACCCGGCCCCATCTACCGCGATATCTTCCAGGCGATACGCGCAGCCCGGCTGGATAGACAGATCAGTACTGAAGCGGAAGAAAGGGCACTTGCCGAGGCCGTGATCACCAACTACGCGGACAGGCAGTAGGTTTGCGTACAAAGGCACTTAGCAGGATAATATGATAGCAAGTTGGTGACTAATATAAAAACAACTCCTATTTCACCCTCCTTTAGCTACGAGCGTGTACTATGACATCAAAACTTGGCGAGGTCTATCGCACACTGAATAGAGGCTTTTTCCTCGAGCCCGACGCCTTCGACGAGGTGGCGGATGGTGACAACACCTTTGTCGAAGGCATGTTTCTCGTCGTCATTGTTGGGCTGGTCGTAGCCATCGCCAGCATCATTGGCAATATCCTTGGCTGGGCTACGACACCCGATCTCGACGCCATGCAGGAGATTGTGCTCAAAGGCCTACAGGATATGCCCATGATGGCGGATATGTGGCGGAACCCACAAGCCACAGAGATCTTTCACCAACAATATGAGATGGGTTGGAACATTGCCCGCTTCATGGCGCCCAATCCTGTTAACTCTTTAGCAGGTTTGCTGCTAATACCGCTTAGGCTCATTATCAGTTGGTTGTGGTTTGCGATCATTGCCCAGGGAATGGCTAAAGCATTGGGCGGCAATGGAAGCTTGCAACAAACACTCGGGGCCGCGGCATTGGCTACAGCTCCCGGATTACTCAATGTTTTTCAGGTACTGCCGACCATCATGGTAGCCGCAGTAGGGACGCTCATGCTGCTGGCACGCTACATCGCCATCCGCCGGGTCCACGAAAACCTTTCGTGGGGCAGGGTTCTGTTTGCCGTGATCGTCCCCTACATCTTGCTAGGAATAACGCTACTGATCTTGTTCATCCTCCTGATCCCAATCATGGGCATTCTGTTTGGAGGTATTGCATTATGAGAACGCTCTCTTTTTCAGCCTGGAAAGATCTGCTACGTAATACACTCACTTTAAAACCTGAACCGATCGAGTTCATGGCGTCAACCGCTGCCTCATTACGCACGGCCATCTATATCGTGGTCGTCGTAGGTCTCGTGATTGGTGGTGTGCAGGCACTTTTTGGGATTCCTGCCCTTATTAGTGGCCCCTCATTCAACACCGATGAGTTCGTCAGCCAGATGAATCAGCAGTTCGACATGATCAATACATTTGGCGGCGAGATGCCTCCTGAGTTCGATGCATTTGTGGAACTGTTCAAGGAGAGCATTACCGGTTACGTACCTGTCATCCAAGAACTCATGCAGGTCTCCACCCCGCTACCCGGCATTTTTGGGCGTATGTTAGCGTGGCTAGGTGCATGGCTTTCCGCCCCCTTTGCTCTGCTGGCCTCATGGTTGTTTATCTCGATTTGGATCATGTTGTTCGCCCGCTTACTAGGCGGCCGTGGTACGCTCCTTGCCTATCTCAGTGCCTCTTCATTATCGACCTTGCCTCACCTCTTGCACGCGTTTGATTTCGTCCCCTGTCTGTCCGCGATCATCTGGTTAGTTGCCGGCATCTGGGGGCTGGTCATTCAGGTCAAAGTTGTCGAGTACACACACGGACTTGGCCAAGGGCGGGCGATACTATCTGTTATTCTCTTCTACTTGCTACTGGCGATAATAGCCGGGCTGGGTGTCTCGCTTGCGTTCATCGCCATTCTGATTGGCGCCATTGGTTCGTAACAAGTGACAGTTCCCTCTACTTGGGAAACAATGTTATGGCAAGTTGTTTCCAGACACCATGCAGTGGACGCACCACCCCAAGGTTACTCGCCATAATTGGCAGTTATCCCTTTTTTATCCTATAATAGGAAAAGGTGGAACGTGGAGGGCAGGAAAAGTCGTTACCTGGCGACGAAACCACCGTGATGTAGCGTGCCACCGAGTACGCGCCGAGATTTGTAAGATTCGTATTTTTCATTCATAATACCGTACTATCCCCTCTTGGAGATGGCTTCATGTCGTGACTATGATGCCATCGGTGGAGAAACACACTCACAGGGACACGCGGTAGGTCTGGCACAGTTCGCGTGCATGTTGTCTCGTAGTATCACGTGGGTCGACCTGCATCGCCATTCTATGCCTGCCGCTCGCAACCTCGCTCCGCGTGGAAAAAAGCATTCGTGAGCACACTCACACTGTGGACAGATCAACTGTCGCAAACTGAAGACGTCGCGCATCTCGTTCTACACTTACATTGGCGCCCCTCATCGATTTCAGATGCTGAGCCGCACTTTTTGCTATGGGCAGAATCGAGTAACGCACCCCAATCCAAAAAAGTACGTGGACGACTACCGGCGCGCCCCCAACCCAAACCCCATCCCTTTGTACTTAAGGATATAAGCGCCCTGCGCAATCTGTTACAGGCCTATGATGCACGCCTGATCTCGCAAGGGAGTGAGCAGGCCACCCTCTACCTTCCTTCGTCTCGCACCGGCCCGATACCCAGTCCCGACCTCATCCACTCTTGGGAGATAGACCGCAAATCACACTATCTGGCGCCATGGGAAGTAACAGGTTTGCGTTTACCCATAGCCACGGCCCTTGATCTCTTGGCTAAGATGGATACGTGTCAGTACCCTGAGCATGTGGTACAAGGATCATCCTTGCATTACTGGCACAAGGCCTTGAACTTGGTGCTGGAGACCTTGACACAACAGTGTTACATCCCTTCGATGCAACCCTCGTACAGCTCGATCGATAGCTACGGATCAGTGTGGAGACCGGTGCTGGAAACAGGAGACATTCGTTCGTCCTTGCTCACCGTCTCCGACGCTATGCCCCCCCTTTGTAGAAGCGAATTGACGGCCGATGATGAAGAACCTTCGGCCCTCTTGTTGCTTGAGAGATTCATCCAAACCATTGGGGATCACCTTGTTCGGACTTGGGGCGTAGGCGCTCCTCATCGTGTCGGTTATCTTCACAATCGTAATACAGTTGCAGCTTGGTTGAAATCCCTCCTGGTGTTTCCCACCGACATTAACGGCAGGGCAGGGCAATTACAAATCCTCTCAGATGAAATGCAGTCCTGGCAACGTAATCTGGCTCCTGCAGGTAATACCAGCTTCACCATTGCGCTCCGCCTGGTACCGCCACCCACTTCCAGTAACAATGGTAACCTGCACGTGCCTGAACGAGGTTGGTGTCTGAAGTATCTGTTACAGGCCCGTGATGATTTGTCTATTCTGGTTCCGGCTGAAGAGGTCTGGCTGGCACAGCAAGACGCCTTAATTTACAAAAAGCGGAGATTCAATCGCCCTCAGGAAAAACTCTTGAAAAGCCTGGGACAAGCGGCCAACGTTTTCCCTCCCATCGAAAGGAGCCTACAGGCGCCCACTCCCACCCAGGTAGAACTTAGTACAACAGAAGTGTACAGTTTCCTGCGAGAAGGAGTGCCCGTTTTAGAACAGAGTGGCTTCCGCCTGATTCTTCCAGATTGGTGGGAAAAAGCCGAAGCCAGATTGGGGCTCAAGCTCTATCTTAGTCCCAATCAGCCGAACCCGCCGGATGTGGTGTGGAACCCTGGCAGCGCAGATCAGCCCATCTCATACCGATGGGAACTGGTATTGGGTGAGACCACGTTGACACAGCAAGCCTTTGCAGACCTTGTGGCCTTGCGATCACCTCTGGTACAGAAGGGGGGGCGCTGGTTGCGGCTCGATCCTGAACAGATTGACGCGGCCCGGAAATTCTGGAAACGGCATAGCTTTGAAGGGCGGATGGATTTGCAGCAGGCTATGCGCGTAACCTTGGGTTTGGATGACAAAGTCGATATCGCAGGTTTACCGGTTTATAAAGTCATCGTCGATGGTTGGTTACCTGAGATTATCGACCAATTAAGCCATACAGAAGAAGCATTCTGCAGCGCCAGCCAGCCGGACACACTCAGTGGTGAACTTCGACCCTACCAGTGTGCTGGCTACACCTGGTTGCACTCGCACCGCCACCTGGGATTGGGCGCCTTGTTGGCCGATGATATGGGGCTGGGAAAATCTATTCAGGCGATCGCCATGCTCTTGCATGAGCAACAGGAGTTGGGGGGACTGCCCGAGCCCACACTACTAATTTGTCCGACATCCCTATTAGGAAACTGGCGACGAGAATTCGAACGCTTCGGCCCTGGCCTGCGCGTGTTTATTCATTACGGCAGCGACCGGCCACGCGCACAGGCCTTTGCTCGGACAGTATCAAATCACGATGTCGTGCTAACCAGTTATACCTTGGCACGACGTGATGCTGAATGGGTGCATAACCAACAGTGGTATGGTCTTATATTGGATGAAGCGCAAAAAATCAAGAATCCAGACACACAGGTAGCCCAAGCCGTCTATACGATTCCGTCACAATTCCGTATGGTACTAACCGGAACGCCCGTAGAAAACAAATTGACAGAACTCTGGTCACTCTTCCACTTCTTGAACAAAGGATACCTGGGCAGTTTGTCCAGCTTCCGTAAACAGTTCGCCTACCCCATCGAACGCAGTCAGGATCCGATTACGACGGCGCGCTTGCAGCGATTGGTTCGCCCCTTCATCCTGCGCCGCCTCAAGAGCGATCCGACCGTCATTCAAGACCTACCAGAACGGCAGGACATGAAGGTCTATTGTACACTTAGCGAAGAGCAAGTCGTCCTGTACGAGACCGTAGTCGATGAAGGTTTACCGCGCGTGGCCGATAGCCGTGGCCGGGCCAGACGCATCCACGTCTTCAACCTGCTTACACGACTCAAACAGATCCTGAACCATCCGGCGCAGTATCATCACACTATCGATGGCAACAAATTACCATTGGAATTGCTGGAACGCCGCAGTGGTAAATTGGATCGCCTTATTGCCATGCTGGAAGAGATGCTCGATATCGGGGATAAAGCGCTTGTGTTCACCCAATTTGCAGAAATGGGGCATCTGCTCAGCTCGCACATCCAGGAACAACTCGATCGTCCGGTACTCTATCTATATGGTGGTGTACCGGCTAAAAAACGTCAGGAACTTATCGCCCGTTTCCAGGATGATCCACAAGGTCCCCCGATTTTTGTCCTTACGCTCAAAACGGGTGGTTTGGGCCTGAATCTAACCGCTGCAAATCATGTGTTCCACTATGATCGTTGGTGGAATCCGGCGGTCGAGAACCAGGCCAGCGATCGAGCCTATCGCATCGGCCAAACCCGTAACGTTCAAATTCACAAATTCATCACTGCAGGCACCTTGGAAGAAGCCATCGATGACATGATCGAACGCAAGCAAGGACTCGCAGAAGCGATCATCGGTTCAGACGAAGGCTGGATTGCCGAAATGTCCACGGATGATCTGGCCGACTTAGTGACTCTGCGAACTGACAGAATTTAGCGATTGTTCCCAGACTGCGCTGAAAAAATCAGGCCCCGCTGGGGCAGGTAGCAAGTAGCAAGTAGCAGGGTTTTTAGTTGTGACAACACCATTTAGTTGACATAATCACTTTACCACAAGGTCGCAGGTGCGAGTTCGATTGCAGACGAAGTTGAACTTGCCACTTGCAACGTGCCACTTGCAACAAACATCGACAAAAAGTTGTCGATCATTTTTCGGAAGCGCCCAATGCCAAACTCTTATCATACACCTTAAACCATCGTGATTACCGAAACACCTTCTCCCGTGGCCACCTGGGCCGATGCCTGGCTCGACGCAATTGCCAGTTTTTCACATCCGGGACGCATGCGTCGAGGCCGCCGCTTTGCCGAGCGCGGCAGTATTCGTAAATTAGATGTCAGACCTGGGGAAATTAGTGCCAAGGTTAAAGATGGCACACATACTTACGACACATCGATCCAGATCGAACCCCTAGACGACGCAACCTGGGAAACGATCATTGAACGCATGGCGAGTCAGGCACTTTACAGCGCCCGCTTGTTATCTGGAGAAATTCCCCCCGAAGTCGTCGAGGTGTTTGAACAAGTTGGGGTCTCTTTATTCCCCGAAGCAGAGGCTCTACAGGCTGGCTGCACCTGCCCCGATTGGGAAGTACCATGTAAGCATATCGCCGGTCTCTACTACGTTCTCGCAGAAAGATTCGAGAAGGATCCTTTCTTGCTCTTTTTCTTACGAGGTCGCAGTAAAGAAGACCTGCTTTCGGCCTTGCGTCACTACCGCCAATCCGGCGTAGATGCCGGAGACTCCGATCTCGAGGAAGGATATGTCTCGCCACCACTGGCAGAGTCTTTAAATGATTTCTATGAGATTGGTGCAGGCCTAAAAACCGTCAGTTTCAATATCTCGCAACCGCAAACACCTATGCCCCACCTCAAACGCTTGGGATCACCCCCCTTCACTCAGATCGATCTCGTCACCCTCCTCTCGCCAATCTATACAGCCGTGACAGAGTCCGCTCTGACATGGGCTTATCAAGAACCCGGACCCAGTTCATGACTGAGACTGCTATCAAAGCCATTCAAGAACAACTCTTTCGTCACTTTACCCGATTCGACATCAGCGCTTTGCAGGCGTTATTAGAACTTGTCGACCATCCCAACCCCAAGGCCACTCGCCGTGATGAGGCCATTTTCTATCTCATCGAACAAATGGGCAGCAAAGCCGCTCTACGTAAACTATGGCCGCGCCTTGACCCGATCACACAGCAAACCATTAGTCTAACAGTTCATGTCACGGGGGGGGTGTATCAACTGGAGACCGTACAATTACGCTTTGGCGTAGTGCCACCGGCCCCGCAACGCTATTGGAGCGGCTACATACCCACAGCCCTTGATCTTTTCCTCGACGAAGAGCAAGAGATTCTAACCGAATTATTGCCTCTTTTGAGGGTAGTAGCTCCCAAACCGGAACCTTGGAAGATCCCTACCCAACCGGAACCACCTCCCCGCTATGAGTCAATCGGATTCGAGCGAAGCCCAGAACCCGGCATAGGTTTACAAAATCTAATGACAGTTTTGGCGTTAATCGGGCAGGGGCGTATCTCGGTCAATGACCGAAACATGCCAACGTTTGATAGCATCCAGTTGATTCTCGACCACCTTGCTGAACAGGATTTCTTTGAGCTTGCCTCGGGCCAAGAACTGAACGAAACCATTAGGCCAGTTGGCCTCGTGCGCTTTGCATTGGGTAGCAATATGGCGTCGCTAGGATTAAGAAGCGGCCACAGCACAGCATTGACGCTGAAACCACTGGGATGGGAATGGTTGGCTCGCCCCAGTGCCGACATCCTGCTCGACGCGGTTGAAACTTGGATGAACAGTGACGCCTTCGATGAATTGGATAGAATGCCCCATTTGCGCAATGTGCAGAAACGTAATATTAAACGTAGCAAACCTGGAACCCGGCGCGATCGCGTTGTGGAAGCACTCTCGTGGTGTCCAAATGACGAGTGGATAAGCACTGATGATTTCTTCAAGGCGATAAAGCTTTGGCAATTTGATTTCGAGGTTGCTCCTGACGGGGCTTTGGACGCCATCGACGACAGTACGGGGCGCAAACTCAGCATCATTGAACTCAAAGATCCTTGGCGCGCGATCCAGGGCGCCTACACGCTAGTTATCCTGTGGGAGACCTTGGGCAGTTTAGGTGCATTGGACCTTGCCTACACCGAGCCTCAACATGCCCCGGCCCTTTTGGAGACCCCGACTGAAAACTGGCAACGTCCTATTAACCCCTATACTCGTTATGATGGACTGACCTATTTCCGCATCAACGAGTTGGGTGCCTACATGTTCGGACACACGAACCGCTATTCCGTTCCGAGCAGTGGCACCAAACCCTTTTTCACTGTGGATGAAGCCTGTAAGATTCATGCCAACAAGAAAAAGTTGCTCTCTTATCAAAAGCAGATTCTACCTCTGTTAGGTACTAAAGATGCCAAAGGCAACTACCACCTGAAAAAAGCAGCCTGGCTCAAAGCACAACAGACTGAGGGCACGCTCAAAGAACGTCGTGAGTTGCTGCAGTCTCGACATGAGGGTCCGCTCTCGCCGGTGGTTGAAGACTGGCTGGATCAGTGCCTTGCCGATAGTACTGCCCTACGCCGAGGCCGTACAATGATAACCATCCAGGTGCGCTCTCAAGAAGTACGCAATGCCATCCTCGATGATCCCGAGTTACGTCGCTACTGCCGCTTGCTTGATGACCGCACGCTTATCGTTCCCAGTTCTCGCGAACATGCCTTTTTGCGCAAAGTGCTGGAGTTGGGTTATGGCATGGTGGGTGGCCCCAGTACCAGTAAGTAAATTCCAGCGATAGTCCGTACGCCAGGTGACTCCTGAATGATGAATCACCAGAGTATCGATTATTATTTCTCACTTCTCATATTAGAATTCAACACATCTCACCAACGCAAACGTATGCTACCTGCTTATATTTGCGCCCCATCACCAAAAAATTATGAAAGTCACCTGCCAGTTCTGTAGAAATCAATGGTTCTTGACCAACGAAGCCATTGTTATGGCCATGGAAAATAGTCCAAAGAAAGGCCGTAGCATGGGTGTAGAATGTCCGCGCTGTCGTAAATTGGTCAAAATCGCACGGCCTAAGCGTAAACCCCAGGTATCCTCAGAGTCGGCGTCAGAACCTGACGTGTCAGAGGCCTGATAGAATTCGTGCCCGGGCTATTCTGTGTGTGATTCGAGCGGAGCAGGGGCTTCGGGACTTTGCACGCGCCGTAGAATGCGATCTTCAGCGGCATCCTGAAGGCGGGCGCTGTAGCGGTATAAGAAAATGAGTACAAAGGCCGTTACCACAAAAACCGCAACCAGCACTTCTCTGTTGAGCGAAAGTACACCTGCTCCCACAGCGCTGGCAAGAATGACGCTGGGAAATCGTACGACAACGGCGATGAGCACCAAGTTGAGAATAGGAAAGGTCGAGAGTCCTGCCAGGAAGTAAGGGATATCACCAACCGGCCCTAAAAGTAGAACCGCCCATAACCAGGGGCTGTCAGCCCGTGTCATTTTTTCCCAACGTATCAGGCGTTGTTCGCCTACCATGCGAGAAGCAAAAGGACGCCCCAATGTACGGGAGAGATAAGCCGCCAACGCCCCACCCACGGCAATACCAATGGTGCCGTAAATCGCTCCCGGCCATGCTCCAAAAGCCCAACCGGCCGCCGCCTGCACAAAATACCCCGGTACTGGTGCGACTACGATCTGAGCGGCATTGAGAACAACCAGCATGATCGGTCCCAACGGTCCCAAGCTCCGTAGCCAGGCTTGCGCTTTGTTGGCATCACTGAGGTAACCAGCTAGCGCGTCGCGATAGATCCAGGCCAGCGTTATCAACCCGACGCTGAACAGGATCGCCAACCATTGCTGCCAACGGATTTTCGTCAAGAACACGTGAGGGTTTGCCGCAACCGTCTGGGTGAGCGTTTACCTGGGCCGGACAGCGATAGATATCGCCATCCTCTCTATATATTAGAACGTTCGAGAGGCCGTTAGGTTGCGTTCTTGACTGTTAAATTCTTGCAAGAAAAAGACCCCCAGGCACAAAACTCGGCCTGAGGGTTCGATTTACAGGGCTGTGCGCATTGAATCAGCCAAGGGCAGCAGCACATTTGGCCGCCACGGCATCCCAATTGACGACGTTCCAGAAAGCGGCAACATAATCGGGGCGGCGGTTTTGGTAGTTCAAATAGTAGGCATGTTCCCAAACATCCAAACCGAGAATGGGGGTGCAACCCTCCATGTAGGGACTATCTTGATTGGCCGAACCGTACACCTGCAGATTGTCGAAACCATCGACCACCAGCCAGCCCCAGCCCGAACCAAATTGGCCGCCGGCGGCAGCACTGAATTTGGCCTTGAATTCGTCGAAACTGCCGAACCGAGCATCAATGGCCGCGCCAAGATCACCACTGGGGGCGCCACCACCGTTGGGGCTCAGGATCTGCCAGAAGAGGCTGTGGTTGGCATAACCGCCGCCATTGTTACGAACAGCTGTGCGGATATCGGCAGGAACGCTGGCGATGTTGCGCAAAAGGTCTTCGACACTTTTGTCAGCCAACTCAGGATATTTCTCGATCGCAGCGTTCAGGTTATTGGTGTAACCAGCATGGTGCTTGCCATGGTGCACGCGCATGGTGTCACCGCCGATGGAAGGGGCCAAGTCATCATATCCGTAGGGGAGTGCGGGGAGTTCAAAAGCCATTGTCGTATGTCTCCTATGTGGGTGATTACTTATCAATTCAGTATAGGTGTCACAGTTATTATGGATAACAACCAAGATCCATTATAGCATGGTAGGTTGGCAAGATAACGTACAAAAGTACAGGTTTCATTCATGTACGAAAGTGCTTCGTTTTGTTGACAAGGAAAGTTGTACATTCGCACAAGATGTGTACAATATAAGAATAAGCTTGTTGCGTATTGTCGGTCACAAAACGAGAGACTCAGGGAGAAACAAATCATGCAACTTATCCTATCGTTGGTGAGAGTTATCCATGTCATCGGGGCAGTGATCTGGGCGGGTTGGGTGTTTAGCAATGTCGCTTTCCTGGCACCCGCCGTTCAGGCATCGGGCCAGGCCGGAGGCGCGGCTATGGGGCAATCTACTCAAGACATCGCTGCTTCGAGTTATGGCGATTGTGCCGCTTCTGGTTGTCCTTAGTGGCCTATTGCTTTTTTGGCAATACCGCAAAATCTACTACAGCGGTAGGGAGATGAAAGGACGCTCGTGCGAATACTGCACCGTTATCCCCAGTTTGGCTGGTTTTTTGTTTCTGAAACCGTGGCATTATTCGCCGATTTTCATTTGGAATAGTGCTCCGTAG
>PIVW01000552.1 GCA_003353825.1 Chloroflexota bacterium | reverse complement strand
GGGCAATGGACCGGGTAGCGGGATATCAAGGGGAAAGAGACTGAATAGTATGGCCAGGATAATGGCCAGGTTTAGCCAACGTAGACGGCTATGGTTGCTGCGGTAAGATGTGAATTTCATGTCTATAATCCTCCAACGACGGGTAGAGATGAACAGTACAATTGCGGAATGGCGCGTAACAGCGCCTCATGCATGATTTATTACGTTCAACAGGATTTCGTGTGGTTCAGGAATTACATGTGTTGCACATGGGGCAAAGCGACAACCAGAAATGTTCATTTTCTTGAGGCCTGCCGCTCTCTTTTGGCGCGCCTCATGCCGTCCCTTTTGTGAGCACGGGCAAGAAAAGAGTATTTGACTCTGGTTCTGATTCTGGCACAGGCATGAGCAATGCGGGATCGCCGAGGAGCAGGAATGTGTCGATCAGATCGAGGTACTTTCCTGGGGGAGCCTTGGCAATGAGGTAAAGTTTACCGGCATCGGTAGCAACCCCCAGTCGCCCTGCGTTTTTGTGGAAAGCTGAGAGGAAGAAGCCTCGCTCCAGTAAATCATGGCCGGTACTCAGACCATAGCCTGTGGGAGCCCAACTGGCCACGGCGCCCCCACCCGACAACCGTAGCACGGCCTCGCTGGTGGATTCAAAACCAAGCTCAGCCTCGTGGAAAAAGCCTTCGTTGCAGGTCATGGGCAACATGATCGGCAATTTCTCACCATTCGTCAGCTCTTGCACGGCGGAGATATCCCACAGATGTTCTTTGGCCCAAAAGGTTTTGCTGCCGTGGCCGACATAACTCACAAAGAGGGCGCCAGTTGTATTGATCGTGTCAATGATCTCCCCCCGGCAGGCAACCGAAGGATCTTGTGCGGGACAGGTCTGGCTCATATACGTCTTGGTGCGGGCGTAATCCTCAGGCAGTAGTTTGCTAGTATTGGCAGGCGGATCTACATAGCCATCGGCGATAGCATCCGACAATTCAAAGAAATTGCCGCCCCCCCCTTCCAGATCGTCGCTGACAAAAAGCACGTTTTTGGTCCAGGCGTCCTCAGGCGTCAGGGTCTCGTACTGCAGGATCTTGTTTACCATCACCTGGGCTTCGCTGGCCGTATTGGCCGGCAAGCGGCCCACGTGCATATCGGGTAGAACGTCAGCGCCGCTAACCGTCACAAAACGATTGTCGGCGGCTGTCTCACCCAGATCGAAGTCAACCATAGCCAGATAGGGCGGCAAGTAGGTAGGCGCACTGGTGGAGAGATAATGGCGCATGTCGTAGGTACCGTCTCCGACCAGAAGCACAAAAGCGGGCGCCGGTGGCTGCCACTGGGCGTAGGCATAGGCCAAAAAAGCCTCAATCCCTTCAGATGACATCATGCCGTAACCGAATTCATCATAAATATCTTGCACGTCGATCACCTCGACCCGCATCCCCTGGGTCAGGCGTTGCGCTGCCAATGGCTGTATAGTTTCGATGAAATCGGCATGGGAGATGATGATGTAATCGGCGCCATTACTCATTGACTGCAAATCAGAGGGGGAGTCGGCGATAATACCGGCCGGTTGTAGCCGTTGGGCTGTTGTCAGGGCCAGATAACGTGGCGGGGCGGGTTGGTCGGCGCCGAACCCCAAGCTAAATTCACCTCCGCCCAGAGCTGTGACTGAGGCCCCGGTCACATAGCTTACTTGCGCCGGATCGGTGATGTCGTACAGTTCGATATCAGAGGATGTGAAACCGTCGAGTTGGAAGCGAAGGGGGCCTGAATCGTCACCGCCGAAGAACAGCAGATCGTCATCGACGCCGTACGTACGTTGATACTCAAGTCGCAGCCAGTCTATATAGGCCTGGTCAAAGAGTTGGTTTGGCGTATCATTCGCCAGTTCGACCCTTACGACATTATTACCTTCGTTTACTAAGCTTTGCGAAAATTGAGCATTTTCTTGGTAAACGGTGCGGCCCTCCCAAGTATCGTCGTGAACAACATGGCCGTTGATATAAAGCCGTAGATGATGTGTGCCATCTGCGTTACCGGCCAACGATACAGCCAGATTTGCTTCATGATCACCAGATGCCACATGATCGAGTACCAGGGTGAGCTCTTTGTTCCCGGGCTGATCTTGTCCGAATGCATCTATCCTGCGGCCGTACCAATGATCGAAGCCCTCTTCTTTGGGAAGGGAAGGTACGTAAATGATATTAGTTTCTGAACGAACTGACGCTACATGGGATGCAACGTCAACGCCATCGGCGAGACTGGTGCTATCGCTCATACGCAAACCTGGATTGCCACCATAGCTGAGCCAGAAGATATTTGTGTCTGTATAACGGGTGTCAGCACCCTCACCGTAGAATAAGAGAACATCGTCCTGATCGAGACTGGCATCCTCCTCACCTGTCACGGTGATGGCGATCTCCTGCCCGGCTTCGAATATCCTGAAGGTTCGGGGATCCAGGGTGTCCACCGGCAGACCGGCAGCGCGCAGGTCGTTCTCGGAGAGGGCATATAAACCTTGTTGCTGCACCAAGACTTTGTAAGCTGGTTGTGGTGGTGTCCAGGTTCCAACCTGCGGTGGCGGCGAAGAAGAGAGACGCCATTGCCGGGCCGACTGATAATTGAGAATCTGGCTCTTAAACATAGATTCGAAAGAGCCTGGCTCCAAAACCGATTCGCCTGAGAGATTGCCCTCAAACTGAATCTGAACATCCAGCTGTTGATGAACGATAATATTCCCTGAAGTGGAGTCGACCTGAACCGGATAGACTTCCAGGCGAATAAGGCGCTGGCTACGCATCAAGCCCATATCCACCACCTGAACCAGGGGAGGCATTTCTGCGGCGCCTGGCTCGATAGAAAACGTCTGATCGACAGACACTTGGCCGGGGCTACTATCTCTGTCAGCAGGCATGGCGGTGCACAACTCTGAAAGACCGCCAATCGATTGAGCCCGCAAGTGCGGCTGCATCGGGGGCTGCGCTGATGCCCGGGCCGAAACTTCGGCATGGGGCGGCACGCCCAACAACAGTACGAGCACCGGTAAAACAGGTTGTCCCGGCTCCTGTGTCTGCTGGTAACCGGGCAACGTGATCTGCCGGCAGGCTGACGACCCATTTTGTTTCAGATCTTCGATCTTATAGTCGGGGATCTGGATGGTTAGTTCGACGCCGGATTGATCAGAATGAACGAGCTGGACACCTGCTGCAGATGGCTGTGCTAGCGGCTGTGTAAGAGACTGTGTTAGCGGTTGGGCATTGGCTGAAACGGTGGGGAGGGCCACTAACAGTATGGCCAACATCAGAAACAACGATCGAAGGTTAATTGTTCTTAAGATTGTCATTGATTTATGGCCTGTAATGGGTGTGTCATAAACGAGCTATTGGCATGCCCATGTGCTTCGTTCTTTAGCTAGATTGAGAAAGAGGTTTTCCCAGAAAATCTTGGGCTGAGCAGGAAAGGACATAAGGAAGGTAGAGGCTTAGAGCAGAACAATGCACGGAATGACGCCCTAAGTCTTTAGGTAGTGGTTACATATTGACTGAAAATGTTCCAATTGATATTCTGCGTTAAAAGCAATCGAGCGGAGTACCATTATGATTCAGAATGTTATCACATATCATTGTACGAAGTGTAACAG
>PIVW01000551.1 GCA_003353825.1 Chloroflexota bacterium | reverse complement strand
CGCTGACGGTGGGCTTTTACCAGATCTTCATCAATCATCTTTCGCATTACTTCTTCGGGAAGCAGTTCCACTTTGGCTACCTCATGGGAGGTTCTGAAGCCATCGAAGAAGTGCATGAAGGGTATTCTGGATTTTAATGTTGCAGCTTGGGCAATCGCTATTGGCGTCGAGCGTTTGGCAAACTCTGAAGTAGGAGGGGGCGTAGAGGGTGGTGCGGCCTTCGGTGACGCCCGTATATTGGCCGGCTCTTATACGCTGGGCGCCTGAGTACCATTCGGTCGAAGCTACAACGGCGACCGGCTCGATAGCAGCTACCGTTACCGACCCACCCCAGCCGGTAGCCCCTGAATTACAGACAGCACTGGGGGCATCGTCACAATTATCAGTGTTAAATGTCCGTGAAGCACCTGCATCGAGCCAGGCGTGAACATCTCCCAAATGTACTCCTTGCTCGCCGTAATACCTAAGAACTATACCAGAAAGCTGAGTACCTGTATTCTTGACGGTGATCAAGCTCTTGATGTTGTCGTGCCGGTAGACGGCTGGCAAATAGGTCCAACCTATGTCGGGAATGACACCGCTGTAGGCCATGGCAACCTTGTCGCTGTCGCTACTGACAGTCTCAACGATTGCAGATGACCGTTCGACACCGTTCAATATCGCCGTATGAGCACCGAGCACCACTAATGTTTGACAAGAACGGATAGGATCGGTTTGCGCTGAGGTTAGGATACCAATATCCGCCCAAACTACAACTTGGCGGTGTGTCACAAGCGGCTTGATCGAAATAAACCAGTTCGAGATCCCAAGGTGCTTTGTCATCACTACGAACTATCACTTCCGAAAGCCAACCGTTAGGATCTGATCTGACATCGGGGAAGTGAGTGGCCAACTTGGTCCACGCCAGCCCCAAGCGATTGGTGGACTCGGTTGCAGAAACTTTATGAACTCGAATGGTATACTCACCGGTAACAGTCGCCAGGAAGTCGACTACTTCGTAATTATTGTCATAACTTGTGCTGCCACTTTCCGCTGGACTTGTATTGTCAGGTGCAGTGACGAAGAGGTTGAGATCCGCCCGAAGTGGATCTTCGATCTGTCCATTGACGAAAGCTGGGGCAGATAGCCAGGTCAGAGCTACTCTGATACGTTCGCCTTCACTCGCCACGAATTTGTACTCTAAGTCGGTGCCAATGCCGAAGTCACTGTTCGAGATATCTTCCGTTCACCAACAGGGGATAGCGCAGGTCATCTCATGAGGATAGGAATAGGGATAGGTCCAGATCGTATCTGTAAAACCATATTGAGCGATCTGATCGGCAACCATAGCGTCAATCGCCCCTACGCCATCCTTAAGGTCTTGTCCATAGAAAGGAGCAACCGAGGGTCCTTCGATATTGTGTACGGCCGAGGCCAAAATGATGGCCTTGAGCGCTTCCCCTTCTCCCTCGAGGTCTGCGTTTCTATCTGCCAGCAACGCAGCCAACCCCGCGACCTGTGGGGCGGCGCCACTGGTACCACTGGTTTTTAGCAGGTTATTATTCTCGTCGAGTGCTGTTATGTCTTTGGCAGAAGCGACAAGCTCAGGTTTCTCTCTGTCGCCATATTGGCCATCAGTGCGCTTGGGATTTTTCCAGGAGGATATCTTGCGATTGATCCCCTCATCCCACATCGCATCATCGGTCCAGTGAGAGGTGCCGTTGTCTGCTGTGCCTCCAACTGCGAGGACATTGTAAGCTTTAGCCGGAGAACCGATATGGTTCCCTTGATTGTGATTTCCAGCTGCCGCGGTAATAAACAGATGATAGTTCCTTGCATAGTAGTCATAGACACGATCGATCAACTGCATATCATCTGTTTTTTCGCCGTCTTTGGTCGAGAAACTGGAATTGAAAATGCGCGCCTGATTTTGAATAGCCCAGTAAAGTGCGTCAGACGAATCATTTTCGTTTTCAACGCCACCCGTTATGATCACTGCTCCCGGCGCCGCGCCCTGCCGATCTGACCGCTGGCTGGCCGCGATGCTGCCTACCCATGCCGGATGGGATTTGACGGATGTTTGCCATCGCTTTGCCACCACCGACATGCTGGGATGAAAGGAGGGCAATTCGTTGGTTTCCACAATGGCAATACGTTGGCCACTGCCGTTGACCCCCTGGCGCCAGACAGCATCGACACGCGCACTGGGGAGGGCTTATTCGAGGAGAGGAACCAATGGGGCATCGGAGATGAGGTAGAGGCTACCTACATCCTCGCGCTTTTCGATCTCCATAATGAGTTGTTTCGGCAGCGTTACTCGTAGCACAGGCATACCGGGGTCTAGCTTTGCCTTATAGCCCTGGCTGCGCAAAAATTGCTCCAGGGGTTTTTGTCTGTCGAGATGCGCTTGTTCTAGCAGCTCGTAATAGTCCTTTTGCCCACGATCTTTGTCCTCGATGGCTCGCCAGGGCGTCTCTGTGTTTTCTATCGATGCATCCGGATGTAGATTTTGAAGCTGAGAGATAAGTTGTTCGCGATCGATGGCGGTCAACCACACCGCTACCCTGAATTCATCCTCCGCTTTGCTCTCCACTAAAATATCGAAGAGAGTGGGATCCAATTTGCCATAGCGGGCTTGATGCACTTCCTGGCTAGCCCGCTCGATCATATCGATATCGGCGGGTGTCTGTTCTTCGAGGTCGATCAAGATGTGGTGATAGTCGTAGGTTTCCAGATCCACCTTGAAGCGCCAAGAGTAGACAAAACGATTCCAAGGCAAACCATTGTAGATAAACGAGGCGGTATGCCAACCTGGTTTGGCGGGTTTGGTAAGTCGATGACATCGCTCTCCCATAGGTGTTGTTACCATATTCACCAATATGTCACCGGACGATCTGGTTACATCTTTGCCATCGTATATCAGATGTAACTTGTGGTCGAAGGGATTCTCAATAGTGGTATCACCCATAAATGAGTAACCAACGCATACTTCGCTGAGGTCCGACACAACTTCCCCATCCGCTGGCGTCACCTCAGTGATCGGTACAGGCATCTCTTGTCCCGTAGGGCCTTCCGCTTGGAGCGTACAGGGCCAGTATGAGCATTCCATTCCTGTCAGCATCAAACAAATCGGCAGGATCGCTCTTTTGGCCAATGGGCTGATGGAGTTGAACATTCTTCTGGCTCCTCAATTTGTGTGAGTGTGTTGAATCGGATGGAAGCTATGCTCGAAAAGCACGTCTTGCTATCAATAGCCAATAGGATGTGGTGTGATGCTGTTATCGACGGTTGAACTCTGATGTACCTGCAATGAAGGTACATGCTTAAGCATTGCATAGAATACTCTCACGCTCCGCGATGTACGCCAGAGCAACACGTGCTTGTATCGATGGGGGCGGTATCGATCCGTTCACTAATACGGATATGGCGTTGGGGTGATTTCCAGGATTTGAAAGTAGCAGTGGCTATGCCTTTGATCTCGGCATTGCGTCGCACTTTTACAACATGCGTATAATCTATTTTCATCTTGTAATCTCCAGTTGATCAATAGGGTATAGGTGTTGGCGTTAGGGAGAGAATTTGAAGAACTGGTTCCGAAATCTCAGTGTCAGTATTCTCCCGCGCCACTTTGACAATGTGCGTATAATTTGTA